>JAIECJ010000160.1 GCA_029068555.1 Lachnospiraceae bacterium | reverse complement strand
AGAAATTTGACATAAAATAAGCAGGTTTTATACGGCCTGCAAGCGATTTTTTTCATATTCAACTGTCAAACTCCCGGAATATCCCCTCTCTGGAATAAATGTTTGTTGATTTTTTGTGGACATATAGTATATAATATCATGAAGAAACAAAAAAACCCAGAAAAACTGTATAAAAAAATTGAATGAATACTGTTGACAAATTTTAAACGTTTATGTATAATTAGTGAATGTGTGAATAGGAGTCTACTATGTTAGTGAATTTGACAGATGTATTTACAAATGAAGGACAAGTGCAAGAACTGACCGTTTCTTATGAAGCGGATAGATTTACAAATCAGTTTGGAACTTTTTTGATAAAAGAAAAAAGTCCTGTCGCGCTGAAGCTTTCTAATATAGGGCATGCAAAAGCACTGGTGCATGGGAATGTACATGTTACATTTGTACTTGCCTGTGATAGGTGTCTGAAGGATGTGGATTATACATTTGATTTATCTTTTAATAATGAGGTTGTATCGCCAGATTATACGGGTGATGACACAGATGAAGATGATTCACTGGAAATTATGGAAGGATATCACTTAAATGTGGATGAACTAGTCAATAATGAATTATTATTGGAATGGCCAATGAAGATTTTATGTAAGGATGACTGCAAAGGAATTTGCAAGATATGCGGTAAAAATCTGAATGATGGAGACTGTGGATGCGATGATTTTGTTCCAGATCCCAGAATGGCGGCAATAAAAGATTTATTTCATGCAAACAAGGAGGTGTAACAATGTCTATATGTCCAAAAAATAAATCTTCTAAAGGAAGAAGAGATAAGAGAAGAGCAAATTGGAAGATGAGCGCTCCTACACTTGTAAAGTGCAGTAAGTGCGGCTCGTTAATGATGCCCCACAGAGTATGCAAGTCTTGTGGCTCTTATAACAAGAAGGAAATTATTGCAGTTGATTAATGTAATATTTTTAATTCAGGAAACAGGGTGTAAAGTCTTATGGAACGATTAAGATTTTACACCTTGTTTTTTCCCTTGATTTTTGATGGTAGGTCTAGTATATTTATATAAGTATGATGTAATTATTTGGATAAAGAATTTGCTAAGTAATTACGAATGGAGGATTTGAACATGGGAGAAATGACCAAAGTAGCAGTAGATGCCATGGGTGGCGACAATGCTCCGGCAGAAATCGTAAAGGGTGCAATAGAGGCTGTAACGGAAAACAGCAGAATTAAGGTATATCTGACAGGCAGGCAGGATGATATAAAAAAAGAGCTTGTGCAGTATACATACAATAAAGAACAAATTGAAATCGTAAATGCTGAGGAGATTATCGAGACTGCCGAGCCTCCGGTAATGGCAATCAGAAAGAAGAAAGATTCTTCAATTGTGGTTGCGCTTAATCTGGTAAAGGATGGCGTCTGTGATGCTTTTGTATCGGCGGGAAGTTCGGGGGCAGTGCTAGTCGGAGGGCAGCTGATTGTCGGCAGAATCAAAGGTATCGAGCGCCCGCCTCTCGCACCGTTGATTCCAACAGAAACAGGCTGTTCGCTTCTGATTGACTGTGGAGCTAATGTGGATGCCAGGTCATCCCATCTGGTACAGTTTGCGAAGATGGGTGCTGTATATATGGAAAGTGTGATGGGCGTTACGAACCCCAAAGTTGCAATTGTGAATATCGGCGCGGAGGAAGAAAAGGGAAATGCACTTGTAAAAGAAACATTTCCACTTTTAAAGAATTGCCCGGAGATAAATTTTATAGGAAGCATTGAGGCAAGGGATATTCCTACAGGATATGCAGATGTAATTGTGTGTGAAGCATTTGCCGGAAATATTATTTTGAAATTATATGAAGGTGTAGGAGCTACTCTGATTAAAAAAGTAAAAACAGGAATGATGGCTTCCCTTAGAAGTAAAATAGGTGCGCTTCTGGTTAAACCGGCTTTGAAAGCAACTTTGAAAGGATTCAGTCTTGAGGAACATGGCGGGGCGCCGCTGTTGGGCTTAAACGGGCTGGTGGTAAAGACACATGGAAGCTCCAAGTCAGTTGAGATAAAAAATTCAATTCTCCAGTGCGTTACATTCAAGGAACAGAAAATAAACGAGAAGATAAAAGAAAAAGTTATTTTGCGGGATGAGTAGGGAAAGGGTCTGATAAAATGGAATTTGAAGCTTTGAAGAAGGTTACGGCTGCCGTTTTGGGAATGGATCCGGATGAGATTGAAATGCACATGACTTTTCTTACAGATCTGGGAGCTGATTCATTGGATTTGTACCAGATATTTATGGGTGTGGAGGATGAGCTTGATATTCACATACCAACGGAAGGGCTGGACAAGCTTAAGACAGTAAAGGATGCTGTTGAGTGGATTCAAAAGGTAAATATTTAAAAAAATAACAATATAGAAGAAGCCCTGTAAAAAGGGCTTTTTGTTGGTGTAACAGGAGCAATAAAATATGTGGAATCGGAAAGAGGCTTTAAGAGAGCTGCAAGAAAAAATCGGATATCGGTTTAAGGATGAGACACTGCTGAAACAGGCATTGACGCACAGTTCGTTTGCCAATGAGCAGAAGATAAATAAGCTAAGAAACTATGAGAGACTGGAATTTTTGGGTGATGCTGTACTTGAACTGGTGTCCAGTGAATTTTTGTATAACGAAAACAAAGATATGCCGGAGGGGCAGCTGACAAGGCTGCGTGCATCAATGGTGTGCGAGCCGGCGCTGGCATACTGTGCAAGGGATATCTGTCTTGGAGCATATATTCTGCTTGGCAAAGGGGAAGAAGCAACAGGGGGAAGGAAAAGGGACTCTATTATTTCAGATGTTATGGAAGCCGTGATAGGCGCTATTTTTCTGGATGGCGGCATCGAAAACGCGAAAAAGTATATCTATCGTTTTGTACTATCTGATTTGGAAGATAAAATTTTATTTATGGACAGCAAGACGCTTTTGCAGGAAGAAATCCAGAAGAATAATACTGCGCAGTTAAGGTATGAATTGGTCGGCGAGACAGGACCCGACCACGATAAGGAGTTCAGCGTTGAGGCATATCTTGATGAGAAGCTGATTGGTACAGGTGTGGGAAGGACGAAGAAAGCGGCGGAACAGCAGGCGGCATATGAAGCGCTCCTCAGGCTTAAGGGCAAAAAGAAATAAAGGCAGATCAGCATAGGTGGGGTAAATAATGTATTTAAAAAGTATAGAAGTACAAGGGTTTAAATCGTTTGCAAATAAAATAGTATTTAAGTTTCATCAAGGAATTACTGGCATTGTGGGACCAAACGGTTCTGGTAAAAGCAATGTCGCTGATGCCGTCAGATGGGTTCTCGGTGAGCAGCGCATCAAACAGCTGCGCGGGGAGTCAATGCAGGATGTTATCTTTTCCGGGACAGAGCTAAGGAAACCACTGGGATATGCGTATGTGGGCATTACCTTTGATAACGCAGACCATAAACTTGCCATTGATTATGAAGAAGTAACGGTGGCGAGACGTTTATATCGTTCAGGCGAAAGTGAGTATTCAATAAATGGTACCCCCTGTCGATTGAAGGATGTAAACGAACTCTTTTATGACACTGGTATTGGTAAGGAAGGCTATTCCATTATAGGTCAGGGGCAGATTGAAAAAATCCTGAGCGGAAAGCCTGAGGAGAAACGTGAGCTTTTTGACGAAGCGGCGGGAATTGTAAAATTCAAAAAGAGAAAGGCAACAGCACAAAAGAAGCTCGAAGATGAGAAGAATAATCTTGTTCGGGTAACCGACATTTTAAGTGAGCTTGAAAAACAGGTGGAACCATTAGAGAAGCAGTCTGAAAAGGCGAAAGTATACCTGAAGAAAAAAGAGGAGCTTAAAGAGCTTGACGTAAACATGTTCCTTCTTGAAAATAAAAAGTTAAAGGAACAGTTAAGCGATGTGGAAGGAAAATACAGTATTGCACAAGAAGACTTTGAAAATACCGTCAGGCAGTACGAGGACATAAAGGTAGAGTATGATGCGGTGCAGACGCATATAGAAGAACTTGAAGATGAGATAGAGGCTGCCAGAAATACACTTACTGATGCGAGTGTAACCCGAGGTAAGCTAGAGGGTGAGATTAATGTCTTAAAGGAACAGATCAAAGGCGCACAGGGAAATGAACAGCATTTCCGCGAAAGAATCGCAGCAATACAGGAACAGATAACAGAGAGGGAAAGCGAACGCGCAAAAATCCTTGAAAGTAAAGGTGTGCTCGACGAGAAAGTAGCCGAACTAGAGAAAGAACGAAATGTGGCAAAAGGCACACTGACAGAAGTTCAGACGCGAATTGAGGAGCTAAATGCCAAAATCGAAGAAGACAAAAACAAGATTATCATGATGCTCAATGAAAGGGCAACGATAAAGTCAAAGATGAGCAGTTTTGATACGATGATGGAGCAGCTGCGTATCAGAAAGGCGGAACTGAATTCCCGTCTTCTTCGTGCCAGGAGTGACGAGGCAGAACGCGATGCGGAGATTAAGACATTACAGGAGGAATTCCAGAAGATAAATGACCGGATTATAGAAGTCAACACGAATCTGACCGAGATGGAAGAACAAGGGAAGACGTTTCGCGAGAGGCTTGGCAAAAAGGATGAAGAAATCAGGGAGGCACAGGGGGCATATCAGAGATACAAGTCCAAGCTTGACACGATTTCAAACCTTACTGAGCGTTATGAAGGCTATGGAAACAGCATTCAGAAGGTCATGGAGCAGAAGGAGCAGAATAAAGGAATTGTCGGAGTTGTGGCCGACATCATAAAGGTCGATAAGCAATACGAGACAGCGATAGAGACAGCGCTTGGCGGCAATATACAGAATATTGTGACGACAGACGAGGACACGGCGAAGAAGATGATAGGCTTTCTGAAAAAAAACCGCTTTGGACGTGCTACGTTTCTACCGCTTACAAGTATCACGAAGCCGCAGGAGTTTAAAACACCTGATGTGCTGAATGAAAAGGGGGCAATTGGTCTTGCAGATTCGCTTGTGAAGACAGATTCAAAATACAGGAATGTTGCAAAGGCAATGCTCGGAAGAATTGCAGTGATTGACACAATTGACAATGCGGTAAAAATAGCCCGGAAATATGATTATAGTGTCAGAATGGTAACATTGGAGGGAGAGCTTCTGGTACCAGGAGGTGCCATTAGCGGAGGGGCTTTTAAAAACAATTCCAATCTGCTCGGACGGCGCAGAGAGCTTGAGGAGCTTGGGGAGAAGCTGAAAGATGCGAAGAAAAGACTGGAAACTGCAACAGAAGACATTGAAAATATAAAAACAGAGCGGAGTAATCTCAGAAAAGCGATTGAAGATGAGAAGGCAGTTCTTCAGGAACTGTTTATTAAACAAAATACAGCCAGATTGAATGTTGTTACTGCTGAGGAGAGAAAAAATGAAGCAGAGCAGGGATTTGGGTCGCTAAAAGACGAACAACGGGAGATTGACGAAAAGGTTTCAGAAATCAATGCCGATAAGGAAAAGACATTAAATGACCTGAAGGCATCAGAGGAAAGTGAGAAACTGCTAGAACAGGGCATCGCCGAATGCCAGAAGGCGCTCGAAAATTATAGGGCGGAAGAATCTAACAAGACAGGTATGGTCGGCGAGTGGGATGTTGCATATGAAAAAATACTGCAAAAGCAGGAATTTGAACAGACGAATCTCAACCGTATTGAAGGCGAACTTTCCCGTAGCAGGGAAGAACTGATTGAGGTACAGACCAGTCTTGACAGCTGCCTGAAAGATATTGAAATCAGGCAAGAAAATATTAGGGAAATCATAAAGACGATTGATGCGTCACATACTACACAGTCAGATGCGGAGTTTTCCCTGAAAGAGAAGCAGCAGGAGAAAGAGGAACTTTCACAGAAGCAGAAGAACTTTTTCAAGACAAGAGAGGAAATTTCTGAAAAGAAAAATGCGCTTGACAAGGAAGTGTACAGACTGGGTTCACAGCGGGAAAAGCTGGAGGAAACAGTGGAAAACCAGATTAATTACATGTGGAATGAGTATGAGATTACACTCAATAACGCTGCTTCTATGAGAAATGATGCGTTGATAGATATTTCCGATATGAAAAAGCAAATTGCGATGATAAAAGATGATATCAGAAAACTTGGCGATGTAAATGTAAATGCAATTGAAGATTACAAGGTTCTCATGGACAGATATACATTTATGAAAAACCAGCATGATGATCTTATTGAAGCGGAAAAAACACTGGAAGGTATTATAGCGGAATTGGACACTGCGATGCGGAAACAGTTTGCAGAAAAGTTTGAGGAAATCAAGCGGGAGTTTGACAAGGTATTTAAGGAGCTTTTTGGCGGCGGCAAGGGCACACTTGAGCTGATTGAGGATGAGGACATTCTCGAGGCAGGAATCCGTATTATTGCGCAGCCCCCTGGAAAGAAGCTGCAGAATATGATGCAGCTGTCCGGCGGAGAGAAATCATTTACGGCGATTGCACTGCTTTTTGCCATACAGAATTTAAAACCGTCACCGTTTTGTCTGCTGGACGAGATTGAGGCGGCGCTTGACGAAGGAAATGTAAGCAGATTTGCCAAGTACCTGAACAAACTCACAAAGGGCACACAGTTTATTGTGATTACGCACAGACGAGGTACGATGGAGCAGGCAGACAGGCTTTATGGTATTACAATGCAGGAAAAGGGCGTATCGACGCTCGTAAGCGTAAATCTGGTTGACAGTGAGGTTGACAGATGGAGTCAGGAAGGAAATGGGAATAAAGACAAGAATGGAGGCTAACAGGGATGGCAGAGGAGAAGAGAGGATTTTTCAGCCGTTTAAAAGAAGGATTAAATAAAACAAGAGATAATATTGTGGCAGGGATTGATGCTGTTTTTTATGGAGCATCCGAAATTGATGACGATTTTTATGAGGAATTAGAGGAAATTCTTATAATGGGTGACATTGGTGTCAATGCGACAAATGATATTATCGAACGCATGCGGGAGGAAGTTAAGAAAAGACATTTAAGACAGCCTTCCGAATGTAAGGAGCTTCTTGTTGAAAGCATTAAGGAACAAATGCATGTGGAAGAAACGGCTTATGATTTTGAAAAAGAGCAGTCGGTTATTTTTATCATTGGGGTTAACGGTGTTGGAAAAACAACTTCTGTGGGCAAGCTTGCAGGTATCTTGAAAGGGCAGGGAAAAAAGGTTCTTATTGCTGCTGCCGACACATTCAGGGCTGCTGCCGGCGACCAGCTTGCGGAGTGGGCACACCGTGCAGGAGTTGACATGATTGGCGGTACGGATGGCGCTGACCCGGCATCCGTAATATTTGACGCAGTGAATGCTGCGAAAGCAAGAAACGTAGATGTATTGATATGCGATACAGCAGGTAGACTTCACAACAAAAAAAATCTGATGGAAGAACTCAAAAAAATGAACCGCATCATAGACAGGGAATTCCCGAATGCGCATAGGGAAAACCTGATTGTTCTTGACGGAACGACAGGACAGAATGCGCTTGCACAGGCTCGGGAATTTGGTGAGGCGGCGGATCTTACAGGTGTCATTCTCACCAAGATGGACGGAACGGCTAAAGGAGGCATTGCAGTTGCAATACAGTCAGAGCTGAATGTGCCGGTAAAATATATTGGTGTCGGTGAGACGATAGAGGATTTGCAGAAATTTAATGCGGATGAATTTGTAAATGCGCTATTTGATATAAAAGCGGAGGAAGCATTGCCAGAGACCATAGACACCGAGGGCATATTTGATGAAAATGCAGATAGAAAAAAAATGTCAGATGATAACAGACAGGAGAAACATCAGGATATTGCACAGATAAGAACCGATGATATGGACAACAGTGAAAGTGCACATCTTGAAATTGATAATGACATAAATTCTTCAGAAGATAATGATGAATTTGTGGGTGAAAACAGTGTGGTAGATGAGAACAATGATGAAAAACCAAAGAAGAAAAAATGGTTTTTCTGGTAATAATACGCAGGAGAGAAACGAGGAGGAATAAAAATGTCAAAAATGCTTACACTTGAGAAATTTGAGGAAGCGTCAGAAATTGTGAAGAAGGTTACTTCGGAGACAAAACTGATATATAGTGAGTATCTGAGCAACCAGACAGGAAACAAGGTGTATCTGAAACCGGAGAATATGCAGCTTACAGGAGCATATAAACTTAGGGGTGCATATTATAAGATAAGTACGCTCTCGCCAGAAGAACGCGAAAAGGGACTGATTACCGCATCAGCAGGAAATCATGCACAGGGTGTCGCTTACGCGGCGAAAAAATATGGCGTGAAGGCTGTTATCGTAATGCCGACAACGACACCTCTTATGAAGGTAAACCGGACAAAAGGGTATGGAGCAGAGGTGATTCTCAAAGGTGATGTCTATGACGAGGCATGCGAGTATGCCTATCAGCTGGCAGAGGAAAAGGGGTACACATTTATTCATCCGTTCGATGATCTGGCAGTAGCTACAGGACAGGGAACAATAGCCATGGAAATTTTTAAGGAGCTCCCGCTGGTGGACATTATCCTTGTTCCAATTGGAGGAGGCGGACTTGCAACTGGCGTATCGACACTTGCCAAACTGCTGAATCCTAAGATAAAAGTGATTGGTGTGGAGCCGGCAGGAGCAAACTGTATGCAGGAATCACTCAAGTCAGGAGAAGTAGTTACGCTTCCCAAAGTAAATACGATAGCAGATGGCACGGCAGTTAAGACTCCTGGAAAGAATATTTTTCCCTATATTAGGGAGAATATAGATGAGATCGTTACCGTGCCGGATGAGGAACTTGTTGTGTCCTTCCTGGACATTGTGGAAAACCATAAGATGGTGGTTGAAAACTCAGGTCTTCTGACCGTAGCTGCGCTGCGCCATATTGATGCAAAAAACAAGCGGATTGTGTCCATACTCAGCGGCGGAAATATGGATATTATAACAATGTCATCCGTTGTACAGCAGGGACTCATTTTCAGGGATCGTATTTTTACGGTGTCTGTACTGCTTCCGGATAAGCCCGGTGAGCTGACAAAGGTGTCAGAAGTGATTGCTTCACTGAGTGGTAATGTCATTAAACTTGAACACAACCAGTTTGTTTCCATCAACAGAAATGCAGCTGTGGAGCTGCGGATTACACTTGAGACCTTTGGTACAGAGCATAAAAATCAGATTATTAAAGCGCTGGAGGAAAAAGGCTATCAGCCGAAGCAGGTAAGAACCAATATATAATTTTTTACGATATAGGAAAGTGCAACAGCGTAAACCATTTAGGGAGAATGCGAAGCATTCTTATAATGCGTCGCTGTCAAGCGGCGCTATTTTTATATGAGGTATTATGAAAAAAGTAGTGAATCAGACAAGACGGGCGGCAAAGAGGATAAAAGGTTATGTGATGCTGACAGCGGCGGCGGTAATTTATGCCGTTGCTATTAGTTTATTTCTGGATCCGAATAATATTGCGCCGGGAGGCGTTACCGGCATTTCTATACTGGTGAACCGATTTACGACGATACCTACAGGAACAGTCAATCTGCTTATCAATATACCGATTGTACTGATCGGATTGTGGAAGTTTGGGTGGCGTTTTATCTGTTCCACGATGTATGTGCTGGCACTGATTACTGTTTTTATAAATACACTGGCGTCCTATGGAGCGATGACAGATGACTTGCTGATTGCGGCAGTCATAGGAGGTGCATTGATTGGAGTCGCACTGGCGTTTGTGTTTATGGCGGGCGCGACTACAGGAGGAATTGATATTATTGTCAAGGTTGTCCGCACAAAAAGAAAACATATTAAGACAAATATACTATTTCTTGTATTTGACAGTATGGTCATTCTGGCGTCATGGATTGTGTTTCAGGATCTGACAGTCGCATTTTATGCAGGCATAGCGGTAGTGACAGATTCTATTGTGATGGATAAAATACTGTATGGATCGGATGAGGCGAAGCTTACGTATATTGTAAGTGCAAAACCGGAACAGGTGAAACAAAGAATTTTTGACGAGCTGGATATCACTGCGACAATTATCACGGCAAGAGGGGCATATACCAATGAGCCAAAGGAGCTTTTGATGATTGTTACAAGAAAACAGATCTATCCCAAACTTGAGGAAATTGTAAAGGATGAAGATCCGTCAGCGTTTATGATTGTGTCCTCTGCAAGCGAAATATTTGGGGAGGGATATAAGGATATTACGCGTGATAAAATATAGTCATTGAAATTTTACAGGTGTCAAGAAAAAATACTTGACACCTGCTTTTTTATGTAGTATTCTAATAAAGTCGCGTGATTCAGAAAGCGGAGGAAGAAATGTGGAAGCTGGTAATCTTACAGTGGAAAGTGCTGAAATCGGAAATGTTTCAATTGGACTGGAAAAGCTAGAATACAAAGGTATGCTTTATGACTTTTATGGGGAGCTTCTGACACAGCATCAAAAAAAGATTTATGAGGATGCTGTATTCAACGATTTATCGCTGAGTGAGATAGCGGATGAGCAGGGCATCAGCCGTCAGGGAGTACATGACTTGATCAGAAGATGTGACAAAATATTGAATGACTATGAGAATAAGCTTCATCTGGTGAAGAAATTTTCAAAGATTAAGAACAATATCCGTCTGATTAACAGCCTTACGGATGATGAACGGATAAAAAATTTGTCAAATGAAATTATAGAGGAGCTTTGATAGATGGCATTTGAAAGCTTAACAGACAAACTGCAGAATGTGTTTAAGAATTTAAGAAGCAAGGGGCGCCTGACAGAAGCTGACGTAAAGGCTGCACTCAAGGAAGTAAAGATGGCTCTCCTGGAGGCGGACGTAAATTTCAAGGTGGTAAAGCAGTTTGTAAAGTCAGTGGAGGAACGGGCGATCGGTTCCGATGTTATGAATGGACTCAATCCTGGTCAGATGGTTATCAAGATAGTGAATGAGGAAATGGTAACCCTCATGGGTTCTGAGACAACTGAGTTGGAATTACAGCCGGGCAAGGCAACAACAATTATCATGATGTGTGGCTTACAGGGGGCAGGTAAGACAACTGCTGCCGCGAAGATAGCCGGAAAACTGAAGCTGAAAGGGAAAAAGCCGCTTCTTGTCGCATGTGATATTTATCGGCCGGCTGCGATAGAGCAGCTCAATGTCAATGCAGATAAACAGCAGGTTGATTTCTTTTCGATGGGAGCAAACCATAAGCCTGTTGATATTGTTAAGGCATCACTTGAGCATGCTGCAAAAAACAATAACAATATAGTAATCATAGATACTGCCGGCCGTCTTCACATAGACGAGGACATGATGGCAGAGCTGCAGGATATCAAGTCAAATGTTGATGTGCACCAGACCCTTTTGGTTGTGGATGCCATGACAGGTCAGGATGCAGTCAATGTGGCTAAGGAATTCGATGAAAAAGTAGGTGTGAGCGGAGTTATCCTCTCCAAAATGGACGGTGATACGCGAGGCGGTGCAGCGCTTTCTGTAAAGGCAGTTACTGGAAAGCCTATTATATATGTGAGTACAGGCGAGAAGCTTACTGATATAGAGCAGTTTTATCCTGACAGGATGGCAAACCGTATTCTGGGAATGGGCGATGTCCTTACGCTTATAGATAAGGTAGCAGAGGCAAACCTTGAGATGGATGTCGATAAAGAAAAGGAGATGGCTGCACGCCTGAAAAAGGGCAAGTTTGATTTTGAGGATTATCTGGAAAGCATGGGGCAGATGAAAAAACTTGGCGGTCTGTCAAGTATTCTTGGTATGATGCCAGGTATGGGCATTAAGGCGAGCGATATTGAGTCGGCAGTCGATGACAAACAGCTTGCACGTATGGAAGCGATTGTGCTATCCATGACGCCTGCGGAGCGAAAAGATCCCAAGCTGTTAAATCCAAGCCGCAAACACAGGATTGCAAAAGGCGCAGGCGTTGATATCGCAGTTGTAAACCGCTTCATCAAGCAGTTTGAGCAGTCACAGAAAATGATGAAGCAGCTCCCAGGTATGATGGGAGGATTTGGAGGAAAAAAAGGTAAGTTTAAACTTCCTTTTTGATAAATTTTTAGTAAACGATAGAAGTATTTGCCGTTTACTATATATTAAAATTTAAAGAAAGATTAATGAGGTGAAAAAACATGGCAGTAAAAATCAGATTAAGAAGAATGGGTCAGAAGAAAGCTCCTATCTATAGAATCATCGTAGCGGATTCAAGATCGCCCAGAGACGGAAAGTGTATCGAGGAGATTGGAACATACAACCCTAACACAAACCCAAGCGAGTTTAAGGTAAACGAGGAGTTAGCTAAGAAGTGGTTATCTAACGGTGCACAGCCTACAGAGGTTGTTTCAAAGATTTTCAAGGCAGCAGGTATTGAAAAATAGAAAATCTTTGTAACAGTCTATTTAGACTTTTGGAGGTGTGAAAGATGAAGGAGTTAGTCGAAGTTATAGCTAAGGCTTTAGTAGACAATCCTGATGAGGTAGTAGTTACAGAGAAGGCGGAAGGTAAGAACATTACAGTAGAGCTTCATGTAGCACCGGCCGATATGGGAAAAGTGATAGGCAAGCAGGGGAGAATTGCGAAAGCGATTCGTTCCGTTGTCAAGGCAGCATCTTCCAAAGAAAATATTAAGGTAGATGTTGAAATTATATAAAATTGGGCAGGTCTGCTCGCTGTGCCAGATGTAGCAGGAGTAAAAATTTTATGCGTCTGTGTGCGTTAAGGGTGTTCATTGGAGCACCCTTTTATACTGTGCATGTTCCGGAGAAAGCAGCAATAAGACTGACGGATGCGGAGCCAATATTGAAGAAAGGACTTACTCAATTGACAGGAAATGAATGAAGATATGGAGGTTTCATGGAAGATTTACTACAGGTAGGCGCGATTGCGCAGACACATGGCATTCGTGGGGAAGTGAAAGTATTTCCCATGACGGATGATGTAAGAAGATTTCAGAAGTTGAAGGAGATTATTCTGGATACAGGTAAGGAAAAGATAACGCTTGAGATTGAGGGCGTGAAGTATTTTAAAAAGTTTGTCATCTTAAAATTTAAAGGAATAGACAATATAAATGATATAGAACGTTATAAGGGAAAATCTCTTTATGTTACAAGGGAAAATGCCGTAAAACTTGGGCGTGACGAGTATTTTATAGCAGACTTAATTGATTTGGAAGTATATGATGAGGACGGGAGCTATCTTGGAATATTGACAAATGTGATAGAGACAGGGGCAAATGATGTATACGAAGTTCGGTTTGAGGATGGCAGGGAGGTACTTTTTCCGGCAATTAAACAGTGTATTTTAGATATAGATATGGAGAATCGGAAAATGAAAGTTCATATTATGGATGGGCTTATGGATTAGGGAGAAGGATTATGCATTTTCACATTATGACATTATTTCCGGAGATGGTACTTGGGGGGCTTCGAACGAGTATTATAGGAAAGGCAGAGGAAAAAGGCTGTATTTCCATAGATGCAGTGAATATACGCGATTATACACTTGACAGACATAAAAAAGTAGACGATTATACCTACGGAGGCGGGGCTGGCATGCTGATGCAGGCTCAGCCGGTATATGACTGTTGGAGGGCATTGGATGAAAGGATTGCTGGAAGAAAAAAAATGGAGAACAGCAATGAATTATCAGTATATTCCCAAAAAACAAGAGTTATATATGTGACGCCTCAGGGAAAAGTATTCAATCAAAATATGGCTGCCGATTTATCAAAAGAGGATGATTTGATTTTTCTTTGTGGTCACTATGAGGGGATTGATGAAAGGGTGCTTGAGGAGATTGTAACAGACTATATTTCAATAGGAGATTATGTACTGACGGGCGGGGAACTTCCGGCAATGGTCATGATTGACGCAGTATCAAGACTTGTGCCAGGAGTGCTTAACAATGACGAATCTGCACATACAGAGTCTCATTCAAATGGTCTTTTGGAGTATCCGCAGTATTCCAGACCGGAGGTCTGGCATGAAAAAAAGGTTCCAGAGGTTCTTTTGAGCGGACATCACGCCAATATTGAGAAATGGCGGTTAGAGCAGTCGATAAAAAGGACAAGGGAAAGAAGACCAGAACTGTATGAGGAATATATGAATTTGCATCCGCCCAAATTGTTCAAAAATCAAAAAATATACAAGGAACCCGAAGTCTGAACTGTTACGAATGAACAGTAACGTCAGATTAATTACTTGACGATATACCAGAGGAAGTGGTATGATTAGAATATAAGTTTTCAGGATATAATAAATTGCTGCTTCGGTTTCATATAAGAAATGATGTCAGCGGAATGAGAGGTAAAAGTCATGGCAAATTTAATAGAATTTTTTAGAATGGTATTGTCATATCTTATGGTTTTTGCAGTGATTATTGCTGTGTCAGGCATCGGCGGAGTCATCGGTGTAAAGGTGTGGAAACCTAAGGCGAAGGTAGAACAGGCAAAGGAATAGAAGCAATTTTAAAAGGGAGTAAAGTGAAGCTTTACTTCTTTTATTTTGGCAATTGACATTGGGGTATGATTGCTCTATACTAATATACAGACACTATATATAGTGCTGGAATAAAATAACACATACAATATAAAAGAAATAGGGAGTATGATTGAAATGAGCGAAGAAAACGACTACGGTGTACTTTTTCAGCCCAAAAGAACAGTATTTGTAATCAAAAAAGATGGCAGTAAAGAGGTATTTAATGTCCAGAAAGTTATCACTGCTGTCGGCAAATCCGCATATCGTGCATTGACAAAGTTTACGGATGATGAAAAGAGTAAAATTTGCACTGATGTCATAGCAAAGGTTGACGAGATGGAAACAGATGAGATTCCGATTCCTGTTATGCATAATATCGTAGAGAGTGCTCTCGAGGATGTGAAGCCTGTTGTTGCTAAGAGTTACCGCGATTATAGAAATTATAAGCAGGATTTTGTGCGCATGATGGACGATGTTTACAAAAAGAGCCAGTCCATCATGTATGTTGGGGACAAGGAGAATGCAAATACTGATTCGGCGCTTGTCTCCACGAAAAGAAGTCTGATATTCAATCAGTTCAACAAGGAGCTTTATCAGAAGTTTTTCCTGACAACAGAGGAGATACAGGCATGCAGGGACGGATATATTTATATTCATGACATGTCGGCGCGTCGTGATACGATGAACTGCTGTCTTTTTGACGTTGAGAATGTGCTCTCTGGGGGATTCGAAATGGGAAATATCTGGTACAACGAACCCAAATCGCTCGATGTAGCGTTTGATGTAATCGGTGATATTGTACTCAGTGCGGCAAGTCAACAGTACGGAGGCTTTACGGTTCCAGAGGTTGATAAAATTCTTGCACCTTATGCCGAAAAAACATACAAGGCATCTGTTCAAAAGTATGTGGGACTTGGAATTGATCAGCGGAGAGCGGAAGAAGTTGCAATTGCAGATGTGGAGCGAGAGTTTGAGCAGGGATTTCAGGGATGGGAATATAAATTCAACACGGTAGCCAGCAGCCGCGGGGATTATCCTTTTATTACTGTGACAGCAGGTATTGGAACAGAGCGTTTTGCAAAGATGGCAACCATACAAATGCTGAATGTAAGACGTAAAGGACAAGGTAAAAAGGAGTGTAAGAAACCAGTACTTTTTCCTAAAATAGTCTTTTTGTATGATGAAAATCTGCATGGTCCGGGAATGCCCCTTGAAGATGTGTTTGAGGCTGGCGTCAAGTGTTCGGCAAAGACCATGTACCCCGACTGGCTCAGCCTGACGGGAAAAGGTTATATTGCAAGTATGTACAAGCAGTATGGAAAGGTCATCTCGCCTATGGGATGTCGGGCTTTCCTTTCACCGTGGTATGAAAGGGGCGGGATGCACCCTGCGGATGATAGGGACACGCCAGTATTTGTAGGACGTTTTAATGTCGGTGCGGTATCGCTGCATCTCCCTATGATCCTTGCAAAATCAAGACAGGAAAGCAGGGATTTTTATGAGGTCCTTGATTATTATTTGAATTTAATCAGGCAGCTGCACATCAGGACTTATGCGTATCTGGGAAATATGCGTGCGTCAACAAATCCGCTGGCGTACTGCGAGGGAGGGTTTCTTGGCGGTCATTTAAAACTTTCAGATAAGATAAAACCGCTGCTTAAGGCCGCAACAGCATCCTTTGGCATTACGGCGTTTAATGAGCTTCAGATGCTCTATAATGGTAAGTCGCTTGTTGAGGATGGTGCTTTTGCGTTGGAAGTTCTTGAATATATCAATAAGGAGGTAACACGCTTTAAGGAGGAGGACGGCAATCTCTATGCAATATATGGCACGCCGGCAGAGAATCTCTGCGGTTTGCAGGTGAAACAGTTTCGTGCTCAGTATGGCATTGTAGAAGGCGTTTCAGATAGGGAATATGTCAGCAACAGCTTTCACTGTCATGTGACGGAGGATATTACACCTATAGAAAAACAAGATTTGGAGTATCGGTTCTGGGAACTATCCAACGGTGGCAAGATACAGTATGTTAAATACCCGA
This sequence comes from Lachnospiraceae bacterium, assembly GCA_029068555.1. Taxonomy (GTDB): domain Bacteria; phylum Bacillota; class Clostridia; order Lachnospirales; family Lachnospiraceae; genus COE1. Next base: position 24,065 of record JAIECJ010000160.1, on the reverse strand, counting down.
TTGATTACAATATTTCTGCCATTAAGACGCTTGTAAGGCGTGCAATGGAAATGGGGTTTTACGAGGGAGTTAACCTGTCGCTTGCATATTGTGATGACTGCGGACATCAGGAATTGGAAATGGATATCTGTCCTAAGTGTGGCAGTAAAAATTTGACGAAGATAGATCGCATGAACGGTTACCTGTCATACTCGCGTGTTCATGGTGATACAAGGCTGAATGATGCAAAGATGGCAGAAATTGCGGAACGCAAAAGCATGTAGTGTGGAGGTTACAAAGAAAATGAGATATCATAATATTACGAAAGATGATATGTTAAACGGTGATGGACTTCGTGTCGTTTTGTGGGTCGCAGGATGTGAGCATTGCTGCAAAGGATGCCAGAATCCCATGACTTGGGATCCAGATGGAGGATTGCTGTTTGATGCAGCGGCAAAGGCAGAAATTTTTGAGCAGCTTGACAAGCCATACATTGAGGGAATTACGTTCTCCGGCGGCGATCCGCTTCATTGCGCTAATCGAGATGGTGTGAAAGAGCTTGCAAAGGAAATTAAGGAGAAATACCCTGGCAAAAACATTTGGCTCTACACGGGAGATGCGTGGGAAGATGCCATGAAATATTCCGTGATTAAGTATGTAGACGTGCTTGTGGATGGCGAATTTATACAGGATAAGAAGGATACAGCGCTTTTATGGAAGGGAAGCAGCAATCAGCGTGTGATCAACGTACAAGCCACGCTTGCGCAGGCAAATCCGATGGTTCCAGTGCTCCATTGCGGCGACCATGATGATATTCCCATGGGGCGTGAAACGACAGGAATGTCAGAGCAAAATATTGTACCATTCAGCGTAAACGGCAGCTGTGCAATTAAGAGAAATGCATGTGAGGCATAGGAAGTCCTAAGATTTCTGTGCAGTTAAGAAAAGTGTAAGCGAAGCATGGGGAAAGTTTGTGGTGACGTATATTCAGTGGGCATTGAGGAGGCAGATGTGAGGATAAAGATAAAATATTTTACAGATAAAGTACAAAAGCTCGAAAAAATATCAAAGGGAAACTGGATTGACCTTAGGGCTTCGGAGGATGTCGAGATGAAGCAGGGCGAGTTTAAGCTGATTCCCCTGGGAATTGCAGTGGAGCTTCCGAGGGGATACGAGGCGCATGTAGTCCCCAGAAGCTCTACTTTTAAAAATTTTGGTCTGATACAGGTAAATCATCAGGGTGTGATTGACGGACCTGACCGTGAGACTGGTGAGGGCGGTTACTGTGGTAATGATGATCAGTGGTTTGTTCCGATGTATGCGATGCGGGACACGACAATCCACTTAAATGACCGCATCTGCCAGTTCCGAATTATGGAGCAGCAGCCAGAACTTGAATTCGAGGAGGTTGAGGAGCTTTCAGGGGCAAACCGTGGAGGCTTTGGGACAACTGGGAAAAATTAAGCATATTTAGGTACATCACTATCAAGTGAACGTTTAGAGATACCATTTATCATTAAGGCATCCGATGTACCAGACTTTATTAGTACAGTGAATATTAAGTACTTGGCAGTTGGGCTTGCCTATTTTCCTGATAGCACTACTCCCCAAGTCTCGACGTAGCCACCGCTACGCCTGCGTTTGTGAAGCAGCACTCTCAGAAAAATATTTTGCGTCAAACTATCCAAAACTTAATTTTCACTGTACTATAGCGTGTTTGAAAAATCATTCCTGCCATTTATATAAAGACGTCAAAGCGTCGTATTCATCACTTTGCGTGATATTTGCACCAAATTCAGTCAACGTAAGGCATTGCCCTTTATGACTTTGACCCCTACGTCTCCTTCATTTGGCACAAATCTCCCACATACTGTGACGGACATCTGTCAGAAAGCATTTTTCAAACACGCTCTGATTCTATCATTATGCCTCTCCTCCATGAAAAACAAATACAATATCCCAAATCAGAATCCTTTTTTGCTCTGAAAACAATTATTCATCTATAAATAATTCCAAATAAGACTGAATCCGTGCTTTGCTATATAGTTCATCCAGCAATCCAAACTCTGGATCATAGTATTTCCCATAATAATACAAAACCCAGTGACCATATTTTGGTAATAATACTTTGAGAATACACACTGATGGTAATGGGGTGGAATTATCTGCCTTTGTCATAGTTTTCGCCTGAGTGATACCATAATGTTCCAATGCTTTTGCAATATCTTTTTTCCCAGTTCCTTTGTCATTATGCATCACCTGAATAACATCATCTACCGAAACATTTGCAATCATTGCAACACATGCTTGTCCACACAAATATTCCGTTGGTTGTTTGATATATTTGATTTCTTTCATACCCAATCTCCTAATAATTCTTCCCATGCACTAGAGCGTGTTTGAAAAATGCTTTCTGTCAGATGTGCGTCACAATTTGTGGGAGATTTGTGCCAAATGAAGGGCGCATAGCGGGCTATGTAACCTGAATTTGGTGCAAATATCACGCAAAGTGGTGAATACGACGCATACGCGTCGTTATATAGATGGCAGGAATGATTTTTCAAACACGCTCTAATGTACTTAAAGCATAAGAATTCCGATTTGTACCGATAACAGAATATCATAATCACACGCATATTTCTATCAAATTACCATTAAATTTCTTAATATTATTGTTCTCTATCATTATTTGTGTAACAATGACTACAAAAGGAAGCAAAAACGAAACGAGTCCGTCTTAGCCTAATTCAAGTTTGGGCGGTGATAAAGAGCTTGTGTATCGTCTGGAGAGACTTCCGCGGGCAAAGCTTATTTAATAGACATAACACCAGTGAAAAAAAGCCGCTCATCAAGGGAATAGTAATTGAATAAAAGACATAGAATGAAGTATAGAAAACCTATACTTCATTTTGGGTGCTGATATGAGTAGACGCGATATATTGAAACAGGAAATGATAAGTGCGGGAGAACGCTTTGCAGATGCGTTTTCATTGCCAAAGGATATGGTTGTAAATGCCACTCTGTTTCATATGGTGGGGGGATCAGAGCTTTTTGTGGAGAATTTTAAGGGAATTGTCTCCTATACCTGCCACGATATTATTATCAAGGGAAATCATGTAAAGTATTGTGTCTGTGGAGATTGTCTTACAATAGAGTATTATTCTAATGAGGACATGAAAATATCAGGACAGATTAAGGAGGTAAAGGTGATAAGGGAAGCTTGAGGTGGGGCGCTTGCAGAATAGATGGATACGCTTTGTCAGAGGCTGTCTGGTCATAAGGATTGACGGAAATTACATGGAACGTTTTTTTAATATGTGCAGAATGCATGACATTGAACTGTGGGATATCAAAAAGGAAAAGGATATCTGCATGTGTGAGGCATATGCTTCCGACTTTGTGAAAATGCCTCCTTTATTAAAGAAAACAGGTACAAAAGCAAGTGTGGTCAAAAAGAGAGGACTTCCCTTTTATTTTCCTTTTATCAAGAAAAGGATTATTTTTTTTATAGGAGTCATCATATGTCTGTCTATGCTGAATTATGTGACGGAATATGTTTGGGCAATTGAATATATCGGGAATCTCCAGGTGAGTGATGACGAGCTGTCAGATTTTCTGGAGCGGGAGTCCATTCACTATGGAATGAAAAAGAGCAGTCTAAACTGTGAGGAAAAGGAAAAAAGACTTAGGGAGACATTTCAGAATGTGACATGGACATCAATTTATTTTGAGGGTACGAAGCTTTTTATCGAAATAAAGGAGAATGAAAAATCCGAGCCTGTTCCAGTCGAAATCAAAGGAACAGACATCGTCGCAAATGAGTCAGGGACAATCACTTCTATTGTAACCAGAAACGGGGTTCCCAAAGTCAAGGCAGGTGATACAGTTGAAAAGGGGCAGGTTCTTGTAAGCGGCAGTGTTCCTGTATATGATGAGAGCAAGACGGTTGTAAAATATCAGGTATACGATGCGGATGCGGATATTTATATCCGCACACCAATTGAATACAAAACTGCAATAAGCAGCGGTTATCCTGTGGTGGTATATACAGGCAATAATATAAAACTGGCTTTTGCACAGATAGGCGGTTATCATATTGACGGGATGCCAATTCTGGATTTTTTCATCGGGGAAAGCAAAAATTTATATGAGACAATTACGGAAAAGCATCAGGTTGTCCTTCTTGATAATATCTATCTTCCGTTATATTATGGAATAATTAACAGAAAAGAATACTATATCAAGTATTTTACATATACAGAAGATGAAATGGAAAGTAAATTATCTGAAAATTATGAAAAATTTATTTTTTCTTTACAGGAAAAAGGGGTACAAATTGTTGAAAAAAATGTTAAAATGGTAAAGAATAGTAAAGGGATGGAATTATGCGGAGATTTACTTGTTGTAAAACAGACGGGAGAGATTGTTGCAATACAGACAATTAAAAAAGATGATGAAGATATAGAGGAGTAAAAAATTGGAAAACTTTCAGATTGAAATGCAGATTGAGGCACAGCATATGCAGAATATTTTTGGTGAACATGATGCATATGTCAAAAAGATAGAAGATGACTTGGATGTTATCATTACGGACAGGAACGGAGCGGTCAGAATCAGCGGGGAACAGCGGGCGGTCAGTAAGGCAGCAAAACTTATAAATGAACTGGTGGAGTTATCCAGAAGGGGGAATATGATACAGGAGCAGAATGTGTCATATGCCTTGGAACTTTCTAGGGATAATGAGGAAGATGTGCTTCTGGAAATTGATTCGGAGTGTATCTGTCATACGGTGTCAGGAAAGCCGATAAAACCGAAAACGATAGGACAGAAAAAGTATATTGATGCCATAAGGGACAAAATGATTGTATTTGGCCTTGGACCGGCAGGAACAGGGAAAACGTATCTTGCTATGGCAATGGCAATTACTGCGTTTAAGAATCATCAGGTGGAGCGCATTATACTGACGAGACCAGCTATAGAAGCAGGTGAGAAGCTTGGTTTTCTGCCTGGAGATTTGCAGAGCAAGGTAGATCCTTACCTGCGGCCTTTATATGATGCACTATATCAGATTATGGGGGCAGAAAACTTTCAGAAGAATATGGAGAAAGGGCTTATTGAAGTAGCCCCGCTTGCGTATATGCGCGGAAGGACGCTGGACAATGCATATATCATACTGGATGAAGCGCAAAACACGACTCCGGCACAGATGAAGATGTTCCTGACACGTATCGGTTTTGGTTCTAAGGTTATAGTGACAGGCGATTCTTCACAGAAAGACTTAGCGATTGGAGTACAATCGGGGCTTGATGTGGCTGAGAAGGTACTTGGCAAAATAAGTGATATTGCTTTTATCAGGATGACGAGCAAGGATGTTGTGCGTCATCCGCTTGTGCAGAAAATTGTCAAGGCGTATGAAGACTACGAGAATAAACAAAGTGGCGGCCATACTGGAACTGCCCGCAGAGGCAGTTCCCTACAGGGGAAAAGCAGAAAGCCATTCCGCAGATAAAATATCAAAAATTTAGGCAAAGGAAATAAACCATATGACAATGCATATGAAAAAAAGAGAAGAATCAGGCTGGCAAATGGCGCTTTTGGCAATGGCAATATTTGTAATATCTATACCAGCAGTTGGTGTGGCGGCGTATATTTATGAAAAATCGTTTCGTGATATTTTTATACTGCTTCTTTTGTTTACTGCATGTTGTGCGGTGACATTATTTTCATTTTTTCAATCAGATATTTATGATACACTACACTATGACAATGGAAATCATTTTTTGCGGTTTGTGATTACATTTCTGCTGGGTGTGGCAATATCCTGCCTGATGCCGATGCTGCCTGATGCAGGATTCTGGGCAGTGCCTTCCATCGCACTTGTGCTTGCACTACTCTCCAATACGGTTACTGGTATTGTTTCATATGCAGGTCTTCTGAGTGTGTGTTCTTATTTTGCGGCTACAGATGTCCTTACATTTTTGCTTTATTTTTTAATAGGTGTTATTTTTGCAATTCTATTTGAAAAATTGGATAACGAGTATAAGACAGGGGGACCAATGTTTGCTGCGATGACACTTCATATCGTTGGAATGACGGCAAGGGTAGTGTTTAATAGTCATGGTGTGCTGACTGTAGATATGTTTATCATACCTGTCATTAATATTTTTATTACATTTGTGATGACGCTGATTGTTCTGCGGTTTTATTGTGCAGTTGTCATAGATAAGGAAAAAGGCAAATATCTGCGCATCAATGACCAGGAGTTTGCTTTGCTTGCAAAATACAAAGAAGAAGACAAGCAGGTGTATTATAATGCCATACATACGGCGTATTTTGCTGAAAAGACAGCAAGATTGTTGCATATGGATGTCGATGTGGCAAAGAATGGCGGATATTATCATAAGATTATTGCCTTGGAGTGCAAGAAACAGGAAAAATCCCTAGAGGAAGTTTGCAGGGAATACAAGTTTCCTGCTGAGGCAGTCCGGCTTTTACAGGAGTATAACTACAAGTCGCAGCCGATGAAACTGCGTGAGACTGTAGCAGTGTACCTTGCTGACAGTGTTGTTTCAACTATCATGTATTTGATCAGCAAGGGAAACAAAGATGAGAATAAGGAAACAAAGCCGGAATACGCAAAGATTGCAACGGCGATAATACACAGAAAGATTGAGAGCGGATTATTAAATAATAGTAATATATCATTGGCGGATTTAGGCGGAATAGAAAAAATTTATACAGGAGAGAAATTGTACTATGACTTTTTGCGTAGAGAGTGAGACGAAACAGGAGCTTCCATTTGATGTGGAACAAATTGCAGGGAAGGTAATTAGGGAAGCCTTGGAATACGAGAGGTGTCCCTATGAGGTGACTGTAAATGTGCTTTTGACAGATAATGAGGGAATTTGTGAGCTGAACAGCCAGTTTCGGGGAATAGACACACCAACTGATGTGTTGTCTTTTCCGAATGTGGACTATGAGAGTCCGTCTGATTTTTCGGAGATCGAGGCGTCAGCAGTGGATTATTTTGATCCTGAGAGTGGAGAATTGTATTTGGGAGATATAGCAGTTTCTGTGGACAAAGTATATGAACAGGCAGAGGAGTATGGACATTCTGTCATGCGTGAATATGCTTTTCTTCTGGCACATAGTATGCTCCATCTTATGGGATATGATCATATGGAACCTGGGGAGGCTGCAATTATGGAGCGCAAGCAGGAGGATATTTTAGACAGGCTGAATATAACGAGAACTGAATAATTTGGGCTGAGGAGAACACTGATAATGAAGAAAAAGAAATCTAATTTTATTGTTCAGGGAAGTATTCTTGCCATAGCGGGAATTCTTTCCAGAATTATAGGGATAGCAAGACGTTTTCCTATGCAGCACATTATTGGAGATAAGGGAAACGGATATTATGCTGTGGCATATGAAATATATTCTATTATGCTTATTATATCGTGCTATAGCCTGCCGCTTGCAGTATCAAAAGTTGTATCTTCGAAAATGATAAAAAAACAATATAAAAGCGCACAGAGGGCATTTCAGTGTGCTATGATTTTTGCTGTAACGGTTGGTTTGATAACCTTTCTGATCTGTGAATTTCTGGGAGATTTTCTGGCTGCGCTGATGAAGGAGCCGATGAGCGCCCTGTCGTTGAAAGTGCTCGGTCCTGCACTGCTTCTTGTCTCAGTCATGGGGGTGTTCAGAGGCTACTTTCAGGGGCTTGGAACCATGATGCCGACTGCTATATCTCAGATATTAGAACAGATTTTTGTTCTGATTGGCAGTATAGCAGGAGCATATTTTTTGTATCAATATGGGGATAAGGTCGGTGCGGTGCTTCACAATGAAGATTTGGGGCCGGCACATGGCGCAGCAGGTGCATCAATTGGTCCTGTTCTCGGCGCAGTAATCGGTCTGCTGTTTCTTGTGTTTGTATTTACTGTATACAGGACGGGAACGAAAAAACGTTTTATGCGTGATGCTGGTGGAAAGACAGACAGCTATCCGCAGATTTTCAGAATGATTTTGATGACAATTCTTCCTGTTTTGCTAAGTACGACTGTATATAATATAAGTGGTGTGATTGATGCCAACATATTTGGCAGTGTTATGATAGAAAAAGGATTAGAAGATGTCAAGACAGATATTTGGGGTATTTATTCAGGAAAATACAAGGTACTTGTTAATGTGCCGATTGCACTTGCAAATGCAATGTGCTCTTCGATTGTTCCGATGCTTACCCAGCTGATGGTTCGTGAAGAATATGGGCGTGCAAGGGAAAAAATTGGACAGGCAATGCGGTTTACAATGATTGTTGCAATTCCGAGTTCGGTGGGATTGGCAGTGCTTGCAAGACCGATTGTTTCCATGCTGTTTAAAGGGGATGTTGATATGGCTGTCGACATGCTTCATATTGGATCTGTGTCTGTTATATTCTATACGATGTCGACATTGACAAACGGTGTGCTTCAGGGCATCAACAGAATGCAGGTGCCGGTGAGAAATGCTGCTATCTCACTTGCCATTCATGTTGTGTTTTTGTATGCGGCGCTGCAACTCGGAATGGGAATCAACGCAGTCGTATATGCGTACACTTTGTTTGCAGTCGTTGTATGTATCTTGAATGCATTGTCCATACGCAAATATTTCAGATACAATCAGGAGATGGTGCGCACCTTTGCAATACCTGGGATTGCATCTGCTGTGATGGGAATTGTGATTGGGATTATCAGTATGCTGCTTTCAAAGGCTCTGGGGAATGTGGTCACTGTATTTTTAGGAATTACAATTGGTGTAGTCATATACTTTGCAATATTGATTTTGTTAAAAGGAGTTACAGAGCAGGATTTAAGGAGTATGCCATATGGAAGGACAATATTGACAATCGCAAAGAGGTTCCGATTGATGTAATGCACAAATTAAGGAGTTTGCGCGAATAAAAATTGAAAATAAGCTGATACTATATCAAAGACGCCGGAATGGTCATGGGTAATGGAATGGAGGCTGATGATGGAAAAGAGATATAAGATTGGCTTATTTTTTATATTAATACTGATTATGGCACTAGTTATAACATTGTTATGGAAACGCCATACAATGGATGGGTTTCCGAGCGAAGGGGAGGACATAACGCAGAATGATGCCTCTGATAATCTAAATTCTGACATCGGTAATGAAAACAGGAAGTCGGCAGGGGAGACTTATGAGGTTCAGAAGATGAACGTTACCACGACATGCGATACAGTCTGCATATACGAGGATATCGACAAAAAAGACGGCTCGGTGTCCATGGTGGAAGAAAAGCTTCCGGCGAAATATATCGGTTTGAACCGTGAGGAGCTTGAGAGCATTCTTGCGGAGGATAGTCTGGTACCCACACTTGAGCAAAAGCAAAAAGGATTCAAGTCGCAGCATTTGGAGCTTTTCTCGGCGGATAAGATAAAGGTACTGCGAATATATGATACAACAAAAGAATTGTCAGGCTTTTATATTATGGAGGTTGACGGGGAGGTTCGCGTATATGAATATGATAAGACTACACTGTATTTCAAAACTGGCTTAAAGCCGGAAAGCCTGCCGCCAGATGTAAGGCATCAAATACAGGAAGGCAAATTTATGGATACCGAGTTGCAGGTATATCATTTTATTGAATCTTATAGCAGTTAGTACAGTGAACTGCCACCTGCATACCGATGCCAAAGCGTCGTATTCACCTCTTTGCGTGATATTTGCACCAAATTCAGTCACCATAAGGCATTGCCCTTTATGCCTTTGCCCCCTACGTCTCCTTCATTTGTCCAGTCATCTGTAAGATGATTGAATCTCCCACAAACTGTGACGCACATCTGGCAGAAAGCATTTTTCAAACATGCTCTAGGCGAAATTAGGAGGCGCTATATGCCTTGAATTACAAGCGGTCAGTACATTGGTGTATTATTAAAATGCGAAAGGATGTCTACACTATGAAAAACAGGGTGGTTATCGCAGGAGGCGGGGCAAGTGGTCTTACCGCAGCGATTTTTGCAGCGGAAAATGGTGCTGATGTAACGGTTCTTGAACATAGGGACAGAGTGGGAAAGAAAATACTGATGACGGGAAATGGAAAGTGCAATCTTACTAATATGAGTGATGTGCATGGAAACTATTATAGCAGCGACAGTTATTCCCTGAATAAAATTTATGACACACTTGGCAGATTTGACGCGATGAAAACTAGGGACTTTTTTAAAAGGATTGGATTATACACAAAAGAAAAAAGAGATGGCGGCGTTTATCCAGTGTCAGAACAGGCATCTATCGTGTTGGACGTGTTGAGAGGAGAGTGCGACAGACTTGGCGTAAATATACGGACAGATTGTGATATTACGTCAATTGATCCAGACGAGATGAGCGGATGCGTTCATATCACACAGTACATCCGTGAAGAAAAGGAACAAGGTAAGAACGGCGGGAAAAACAAAAAAAATGTAGTTGTTTCTGAGAAGAAGGAGACCGTACATTATGACAGACTCATTCTAGCCACAGGCGGAAGGGCAGCACCGGCTTCGGGGTCGGACGGTTCAGGTTACAGGCTTGCAAGAAAACTAGGACACAGCATTATCGAACCACTTCCGGCGCTGGTTCAGCTTAGGTGTTATGGTGATTTTTTTAAGGAAGTGTCAGGTGTAAGGGCACAGAGCAGACTTGTGCTCTATATTGACGGAAATCCTGCGGCTGGCCAGGAAGGAGAACTGCAACTGACAGACTATGGGATATCGGGGATCCCTGTTTTTCAGTTTAGCCGGCTGGCATCAAGAGCGCTTTATGAGGGTCGAACGTGTGAGGTAGGGATAAATTTTATACCATATATTGCTCGTGCAGCGGATGTGGATACAGCGCATTTTTATTATAAGCCAGTCCAGGAATTTCTTTCCGGACTTGTACATAAGAAGGTAGCGGCACTCATTTGCAAAAAGAAGGGAATTCCTGTTGGTGTGACCGTAGGGCAGACTGGATCAGATAAGGTTCATGAGTGCTTGGATCTGCTTGCTGATTTCAGGGTAAAGGCTGCAGAACCCAATTCGTTTGAAAATGCACAGGTTTGCTGTGGCGGAGTGCCGCTTGCAGAGACTGGAGACAACTTTGAATCGCGAAAGTGCAAGAATGTGTATCTAGTTGGAGAGCTGCTGGATTGCGACGGCATATGCGGCGGTTATAATCTTCAGTGGGCGTGGGCAACAGGTGCAATAGCTGGTGCTGCAGCAGCAGGCGGTTCTATTGAAAAAGAGGTTTGGAAATGATAACGATAAGTCAGCTGAAAACGGAAATTATTTTTGAGAAAAATTTGGAACAAAAAGAGGTAATTGACAACAAGAAAACATTGGTCAATAAGGCGGTCAGGGCATTAAACGTCAATGCGTCAGAGATTTCGGATATTTGTATTTTGAAGCATTCGATTGATGCGCGGAAAAAGCCACTGCTTTTTCATGTCTATACACTTGGTGTCAGTCTCAAAAGCATTGGTGCGGAAGAAAGAGCCATAAAACGCTGTAAAAGCAAAAATATTTCACTTTATACGCAGAAACCTTACACATTTGCGGCATCAGGGGAAAGGACGTTGGAAGCTCCCCCTGTTATTATTGGTATGGGACCTGCGGGTTTATTCTGCGGATATATGCTCGCAAAGCATGGTTATAGACCGATACTGTTGGAGCGGGGGTATGATGTAGACACAAGGACAAGGGATGTGGAGGCATACTGGAATGGCGGTAGTCTGAATCCTGAATCCAATGTACAGTTCGGTGAGGGTGGTGCAGGAACCTTTTCAGACGGAAAACTAAATACGCTTGTAAGGGACAAAAATGGCAGAAACAAAGAAGTGTTAAGAATATTTGCGGAGTTTGGTGCATCAGAACAGATTTTGTATGAAAGTAAACCACATATTGGTACCGATGTGCTCAAGAACATTGTATCAGGGATTCGGAATTATATAATTGATAATGGCGGAATAGTCAGGTTTGGGACAAAAGTTACAGGGTTAGAAACAGATAATGGTGCATTGAACGCGGTAATTGTGAATGATAAGGAGTACATAAAGACAACACAGGCAGTATTGGCCATAGGACACAGTGCCAGGGACACCTTTGCCTATCTTGATGCGATTCATGTGCCAATGGAGGCGAAAGCATTTGCCGTGGGAATGCGGGTGGAGCATCCGCAAAGTCTCATCAATGAATGTATGTATGGCAGCGAGCATGGAAATGCGCTTCCTGCAGCTCCATATAAGCTTACGGCACAGACTGGCGTAGGGCGCGGAGTATATTCGTTTTGTATGTGTCCTGGAGGCTATGTAGTGAATGCATCAAGCGAACCTGGCTGCCTGGCTGTAAATGGAATGAGCTATTCCGATAGAAAGAGCGGCAGGGCAAATAGTGCGATCATTGTACAAGTTTTTCCGGAGGATTATGGAGCGGATGGTCCGCTGGCGGGAGTGGAATTTCAAAGACAGCTTGAGAGAAAAGCATTTGAACTTGGGCATGGAAAAGTTCCAGTACAATATTATGGTGATTATCTGAAAAATGTCGCGTCCTGTGGATGCAGTGTTGAGGAGTGTGAAAAGCTGTGCATCAAAGGAGCATATACGATGACAAATATCAGAGGACTTTTGCCAGAGAATTGTGAAAAAGCATTTATGGAAGGGATGGAGCAGTTTGACAGGACAATACCTGGATTTGCGGGAAATCAGGCAGTTCTTTCTGGGATAGAGAGTCGGACATCCTCACCAGTGAGGATTTGCAGGGACGAAAACTTGCAGTGTCCGACAGTAAAAGGACTTTACCCGTGCGGAGAAGGTGCTGGCTATGCGGGAGGAATTACTTCAGCGGCAATGGACGGAATTCTTATTGCGGAGACGATTGCAGCACAGTTTAAACCGTTTTTATCATTGTAATGCTGGACTTATTACAAAAATAGAATTAAAATAGTGTTTATAGTAAATGAAAAGTAGATGCCATTAATTGGTGATACGACCGCATGAGGAATTTGCCGTTTTGCGGCATGCAGACGAAACGGTTAAACACAAATATGTTTATTATAAAAAGTAAAAAAGTACGGAGGAAAAAGCTGTGGAAGCGTTACGTGCAAAATTAAAAGATAAAAAAAGAGTGGTGGTAAAGATTGGATCCTCCTCATTACAGCATTCTGAGACTGGAGATCTCGATTACACGAAAATGGATATTCTTGTAAGGGAGCTCTGCAATATCAGAAATCAGGGAAAAGATGTGATTCTGGTCACTTCAGGGGCAATTGGCTGCGGCAGAAAATCGCTGCACATTAAGCCGCCCCTTACGATTGCGCAGAAACAGGCGTGCGCGGCGATTGGACAGGCAAGACTGATGACGACATATCAGAGAATCTTTTCGGAGTACAGTCATCAGGCAGCGCAGATATTGATGACAAGAAATACGATTGTGGCCGATTTAAACAGGAAAAATGCACAAAACACATTCAATGAATTGCTTGCAATGGAAGTCATTCCTGTGGTGAATGAAAATGACACGATTTCGACTTTTGAAGTCGAGGATGTCATTGGGGATAATGACACGCTTTCTGCGATTGTTACGGCATTGACTGGAGCTGATTTACTGATATTATTGTCGGATATAGACGGTCTGTACACAGATGATCCCAGACAGAATCCTGATGCGAAGTTTATATCAAGTGTTGACAGCATTACAGACGAGCTGGTTCATATGGGAAAGGGTACGACAGGAAGCAGTGTGGGCACTGGAGGCATGGAGACTAAACTTATCGCGGCAAAAATAGCAACATATTCGGGAGCAGATATGGTTATCGCCAACGGCAAGGATGTACGCGTAATTCACCGCATTATGGAAGGCAGGAATTATGGGACTATATTCAGGGCACACAAGAGTGATGAATTTAACTTTACGGATTTTATTGATAACCTGCACAAGGAAAATACTGATGCCTGAAATGGAGGAAGCAGATGCATAAAGCAAGAAAGACAAGTGTTACACGTATCATTACAGGCAGGATTTTCTCGATATTGCCCGCGGTTGTCTTACAGTTTCTAATTATATTTGCTATTATGAAATGGCTTGCACCGTTTGCAACTTTGTTTTACAGTGTATTGTCTGTTCTGTCGGCACTATTTGTTCTTTTTTTAATATCTAAAAGAGATGAGGGTGCTTACAAGATGTTATGGCTTCTTGTCATGCTCGTGGCACCACTGCCAGGGGCATTGATGTATCTGTTTTATGGAAATAAACGAACAGGAAAGGCACTTGAGCAGCGTATCAAGTTAATTGCGGACAGTATTCCTTTGGCATTGAATGATGATATAGAGACACAGGAACAGTTAAGACAGGATGATAAAAGAGTTGCACAGACTTTTGCATATGTCAAAAAAATTACGGGCTTTCCCGTCTTAAAAAATCACACTGCAGAGTATTTTCCGATAGGTGAGCGTTTGTTTGAACAAATGCTGTCTGCGTTAAAGGAAGCAAAGCGTTATGTGTTTATAGAATATTTTATTATACAGGAAGGTGTTCTGTGGGAGTCTATGGTGAATGTCATGGAACAGAAGGTAAAGGAAGGCGTGGATATCCGAGTTCTCTATGATGATATTGGCAGTATCGGAACGTTTTCAGCCAAAAACAGGGCATCTCTCCTGAATAAGGGAATCAAATGTGAAAAGTTTAATCCGCTGATTGTTTTAAGTGGTGCGTTAAATAACCGAGATCACCGTAAAATCATGGTTGTGGATGGAGCTGTGGCATTTAGCGGCGGTATTAATCTCGCTGACGAGTACATTAATGAGGAGCATCCTTTCGGGCACTGGAAAGATATCGGTTTTAAGATCACTGGGGCTGCTGTCAGAAGCTATGCATATATGTTCATAGAATTTTGGAATGTTTCCTCAATGAACAAAATCACAAGGGATCTGATTGACAGCGATCTTGAGGAAGCACATGTGTCAGAAAGGAATGTATTTGACGGGTATGTACAGCCATATTACGATTCGCCGAACAGGGAGGAAGCGGCGAGTAATAACTTGTACATAGACTTGCTTGGTCAAGCAAAAGAATCTGCATGGTTTTACACACCTTATCTGCTCCTTGGGGAGGGTTTGCGTGAAGCATTTGTAAGAACGGCAAAGAGAGGAGTGGACGTAAGGATTATCATGCCAGGAATCCCTGACAAAAAGCTTGTTTATAGAATGTCACGAAGTTATTATAAGGAGCTTTTGGAAGCTGGGGTGCGTATTTTTGAATATACGCCAGGATTTGTTCATGCAAAAGCCAGTCTTATTGATGACTGTATCGGTTCAATCGGAACGGTCAATCTTGACTACCGCAGTCTGTACCTGCACTATGAATGCAATACGCTTTTTTATAAAGCATCTTTGCTTTCGGACTTAAAAAAGGATCTTGAAAATTCTATAAAAGTAAGTCGGGAACGCACTTTGGAGGACCAAAATAATGGATTGATTCACGGAATTTTAGATGGAATTATGCGGATATTTGCACCGTTGATATAAAAGTGAATTAAAAATTCCGTGATTTGAATGGTTTCAAAGTTTCGCAAATGATAAATAAAATGGAATGGAAAGGAAGAATAAAATTATGTATATAGGAAACCACCTGTCATCAACAAAGGGATTTGAACATATGGGAAAAGAGGCATTGAAACTAGATGCCAATACCTTTGCTTTTTTTACAAGAAATCCGAGAGGAGGAGCGGCGAAAGCAATTGACCCGGAGGATGCACTGCGGCTCCGCCAGCTGATGGAAGAACATCATTTCGGTATTTTGGTTGCGCATGCACCATATACGATGAATGTGTGTGCTGAAAAGGAGAATATACGGAGCTTTTCAAGAGAAATGCTTGCTGATGATTTGGAGCGCATGGAGTATCTGCCAGGAAACTATTATAATTTTCATCCCGGTTCTCATGTAGGACAGGGAACAGAAACGGCAATCCCGATGATAGCAGATGCAATAAATTATGCCCTGAAGCCGGAGTACCATACGACTGTCTTGCTTGAGACAATGGCTGGAAAGGGATCGGAGATAGGAAGAAGCTTTGAGGAACTGCGGGCGATTATTGACCGTATTACATTAAAAGATAAGGTGGGCGTATGCTTTGATACCTGTCATGTATGGGATGGCGGATATGATATTGTTGGAAATCTGGATGGTGTATTAAAGGAGTTTGATGACATTATCGGGATTGACAGGCTGAAAGCAGTTCATTTCAATGACAGTATGAATGTGTGCGGCTCCCACAAGGACAGGCATCAGAAAATAGGAGAGGGGGAAATCGGTGCTGAGGCAATGCGTGCTGTCACAAAACATCCGTTTTTGGCAGACAAGCCGTTTATACTCGAAACACCAAATGATGATGAGGGCTATGCAAGGGAAATCAAGATGATTCGGAACTGGTGACCAGATTGTAACAGTTCAACCTATGGCTTTCTTTTACAGACATTAAATTATGCATAACCACTTTGTAGTATCAAATCCGTGTACCTTGGCTCGGGGTATCTTAACTACGACGATTTCTTGCGGTATTTGCAGCGCAGCACAAAGGGCTTAACTGTAACTGAGAAATGCAAATTTTGATTATTTTATGTTGCAAGTATGCGGCATGGGGGGTAATATGAATTTAGAGAAAAAAATAAAACGGATCAATGAGCTGTATCACAAATCACAGGCAGTGGGACTCACTGAGGAAGAAAAAGAAGAACAGGCAAAGCTGCGTGCGGAGTATGTGGCAAATGTTCGTGCAAACCTCAGGGGGCAGCTTGATAATGTAGATATCAGAGAAGTGGATGGAAGCATCACAAATCTTGGTGAAAAGCGGAAGAAAAACGAATCAAAGTCTTCTGGGCTAGAAATTGCGGGGTTAGAAAATGGAAACAAAAGCAGAAATCAGAAAAAGAATCTTGGAAGTCAGAAAAGGAATGACGGATGAGGAAGCTTCATCCAAAAGTGCGGCAATTGTTCAAAAAGTAATAAAAACTCCTGAATATGTGGAAGCAGACAATATCCTGCTATATGCCGATTACTGCAGGGAAGTTATGACGCGCGAAATATTTGACGATGCCATTCTTCACAAAAAAAGGGTATATTTTCCGAGAGCTGACAGGCTGACAAACACCATGGAGTTTTATCAGATTGTGTCTGTAAGGCAGCTGGAACGGGGATATATGGACATTCTGGAACCCAAAGAGGATATGAAACTGCGCTACAAATTCCAGCCCAGAGAGGACACGCTTGTCATTATGCCGGGAGTTGCATTTGACACTTCAGGCTACCGTGTGGGCTACGGAAAAGGATTTTATGACAAATACCTTGTAAATAAACGGCAGCTCTCGACAATGGCGCTGGCATATGCATGCCAGATTGTTGATGAAATACCAAGGGATGAATATGACATTAGGATGGATAAGATTGTCACGGAGGAGATAATCTATTCGTTTTTAAGAATTTAGTGCGAGAGGAGAAGATTATGACGATAAAGGAAAAAGCGGCAGCTATGAAACTTGACAGCACGCTTATGGCTTCAAAGTCCACAGAGACAAGAAACCGTGCGCTTGCAAATATAGCAAAGGCGCTGGTTGAAAATCAGGAGGAGATTTTCAGGGCAAACGAACAGGATTTGGCAGAATCAGAAAAAAACAATATTCCAGACACAGTTGTAAAGCGGCTGAAATTTACTTCCCAGAAGCTTACGGATGTTATAAAAGGGATAGAAAACCTGATTGCCCTGCCGGATAAGGTCTATGAGACGCAGTTTGTGCGTGAGCTTGACGAAGGGCTTACACTTGTCAGGGAAAGTTGTCCAATCGGTGTTATTGGTGTTATTTTCGAGGCAAGACCTGATGCGCTGGTACAGATTGCATCTCTCTGTATCAAGAGCGGCAACTGTGCTATTTTGAAAGGCGGGAGCGAGACAAGGTATACAAACAAAGTACTGTTTTCCCTTATCTATCAGGCTTGCATTGTAAGTGGTCTGCCAGAGAACTGTCTTTTTCAGGCGGAACAGCGGGACGAAATATCGGAACTTCTTTCCTGCAATGAGTCCGTTGACTTGCTGATACCAAGAGGGTCCAACGCATTTGTCCGGTACATAATGGACAATACGAAGATACCTGTCATGGGGCATGCGGATGGAATTTGTCATATCTATGTTGATAAGGATTTTGATGTAGAAAAGGCGATTCCAGTTATCATCGACGCGAAGATACAGTATACAGCGGCCTGCAATGCGGTTGAGACGCTTTTGATACATAAGGATGCAGTTGACAGACTGATGCCGGATCTGACAGAAGCATTTCGGGCAAATAGGATTGAAATGCGTGCCACAAAAGACATTATAGACAAATATGAGGGAACTCTTGTGGAGGAAGAAGATTTTTCAACAGAATATCTCGATTTAATTATTTCGGCAAAAACTGTTAAAAACATTGACGAGGCGATTCTTCACATCAATAAATACGGATCGCATCATACGGACTGTATTATTACGGAGGATAAGGAGGCCGCTGGGCATTTTATGAAGATGGTGGATTCTGCCGGAGTGTACCAGAATTGTTCGACACGTTTTGCGGATGGCTTCCGGTATGGGTTCGGAGCGGAGGTAGGCATCAGTACTGGTAAGATCCATGCGAGGGGACCAGTTGGGATTGAAGGACTTCTGACTTATAAGTATAAGCTTTATGGTAATGGACAGACAGTTTGTGATTACGCCTCAGGAAAAAAGGAGTTTCATTTTAAAGAAATCAGTTAGAAAGGGGAATTGTGTGGTATGACAAAAGCGGAAGAGTACTTAACAAAACTTCAGGAACGGGAGCCAGGACTTTTTCCGGAGCCTTTACAAAAATCTAACTTGACAGATGACGATTTGCAGGAAATTGAAAAAGCGCTTGGCTATATAGTGCCGCAGCAGTACAGGGAATTCCTGCAAAGCTATCGCCTGTCAGATATGACAGTCTATATTGCTTTTTGTGGGGATCTGTTTGCCTGCTCTTTTGAAGAAACCTTTTCCCGTGAGCAGAATCAGTATGTTCAAAGAGACTGGGATAATGACTTTGGCGTGCTGGTGGACATGGAATGGCATAATATTGATGGGAAAAATGCGGATGACTGGTTAAACAGGCTGAAGGAACTTGACAGGGATGGAAATCATGCTTTCTTAAAAGCGGGATATATTTTCCTTGGCGAATTTTATGGTTATCTGGCACTGTATGACCTCGTCGAGGGAGAAGTGGTTGATATCCATCATGAAGCGATTTATGATGTGCTTTATGAACTGGGAATTGATGACTGGGATGATATGAACCCAGAAGCACTCCGCACTGGTATGAGGACATGGGGAGATACCCTTTGCAAGGACTTTAATGATTTTCTCCGCCTTGTATGTCTGGGAGAATATTATAATGAAAATGAATGGGTTTTTGAAAAAGAGGAAAAGGCATAGAAAGAAAGGGGATCCAAAGCGATGAAAAGAATGAAAAAATATTTGGCACTGGCAGTTGTATTGGGAGCGCTTTTGGCGTTAAAAACATCTGTTACTGCATACGCATTTAATGTGACACCGATTGATGTGGTGGAATTGTATGCCACATCGGCAACGCCTGTGTATGCAGCACCTGATTTGTTTTCACCTGTTGTGACATATCTTGACAGGTTTACGAATGTGCGGGTAAACGGAATTACGGATAATGGATTTTTTCAGGTTGATTTGAATGGAGCATATTACATACCAGGACCATATCTGGTTACACAGATAGAGCCTGCAAAGACAGAAAAGCAGAAAGCGCTGGATGATTTGAAAGATTTTGCCGAGGCATACCGTATGCAGCTTGAGTTTATGGAAAGCTACAGTGAAAAATTTGCACTAATTGATGTGACAGGCGACGGTATTCCGGAGATATTTGATGATGCAGGACGAGAAATATATACATACTACGACAAACGTCCGGTAATGTTGTATTATTCGGACAATCCAGTTACATTTTATTACTCAAAAAAAGATAACAAGCTTCTCGGAAAGTACACATGGAATAAAAAGGAGATATGGGAGGTTTATAACAGGGATGTCACATTGCTGCCCTGGGGACAGTTTAAGTGTATCTCGACAGTAGCTTCGCCATATACCAAAAATGCAACGGCTGTTTCACGGGAATATACGAACGACGCTGAGACAAGAGCGGATATATATAACATACTAAAAAAAATATTGTCACTATAATCGGTTATGGCAGGGCGATAAAGAGACATCTGAAAGGCAATTCTGAAAATGGATTGCTTTTTCGTTCGATTTATTAAGACGGGCTGAGGGTAATAATATTTACGGGTAGTGTGTATAGTCAGGTGGTAATTATGTTTAAGAAAAAAAAGAAGAAAGCGATCTACGACAAAGAAAATCAGATTCCGATACTGAAATGCAGTATCTGCAATGGTGAACAGGTTGCAGGTTTCAAAGATATCCACACTGGAAAGTTTCAGGAGGTTATGCTTATAAGGAACCAAAAAGATTTGGACAGTTTTAAGGAACTGTATGGGGTGGAAAGTGTAGGGAAAGCATATTGAACACACAAGATACCAAAAGAATCAGAAAAATGAAGTTGTGCATATGTCTGTAAAGGATAATACAAACAAAGCTGCCATAAATCAGCTTCATAATAATACTATGACTGTCAGTCAATCAAAAAGGTAAACAAGTGCAGAGAAAATGAAACTGAATCAGGAAGTTCAGTGGGAGATGTCCGTAAAGTAGATTACTAAAAACACTAAGGCCGCATCTTTACAGCCTTAGTGTTTCTTAATGTTTGAAAATACGTGAACGAGGGTGTTTTTCTCGCTGAATCGTTAAACATTGTTTATTTCAGATATTCCATCAACAGCAGAAACGTATTTAAAACACCGTCTTTATGGCTTCTTTCATAGCCATGCGAAGCATATACGCCAGAACCGATAAGTCCATGTTTCACATCATATCCTGCGTTGAGTGCCACATCTGCGTCGGAACCATAATGTGGGTAGACATCAACAGAAAAATCAAGACGCTGACGTTTGGCGGCAGTGATAAGATTGGAGACTACTTCGTAATTGTATGGTCCACAGCTGTCTTTCGCACAGATGGAAACCTGATGTTCTGTACAAGAAAGACCGACTCCGACACACCCCATATCAACAGAGAGTACTTCTGCCACATCCACAGGGATAGAAGCCGCTCCGCCATGGCCAACCTCCTCATATACAGTGATGTGGTGATATACTTTTCTGGGCAGTTTCATATTTTCTTCTTTCACATACTTAGCAAATCCAAGTAAAATCCCGACGCTAAGCTTGTCATCCAGAAAACGGCTTTTGATATATCCGCTTTCTGTAATGGTAGTACGCGGGTCGAAGCAGACAATATCCCCAGGCATAATGCCAAGTGCACGTGTGTCATCCTCCGTTTTAACGTTCTCGTCAAGAACAACTTCCATCGTATCATAAGAACGAGAGATTTCGTCAAACTTTCCGTTTACATGGACTGATGCGTCGCACAGCTGGAATGTGCCAGTGTAAATTTTGCCTTCGCGAGTGTAAATTCTGCAGTTTTCGGCTTCAGCATTGTTTGCATTCATTCCGCCAATAGGAGACAGCTTCAGGTATCCATTTGAATTGATTTCGCATACCATGGCGCCAAGTGTATCAATATGAGCTTCCATCATAAGCGCGTCATTGTTGATGGTATTTCCTCCAATTTCACAGAAAACGCCGCCCTTTACAGTTTGTACAGGAGTGTATCCAAGGGCAGCATATTCGTTCATCACATAGTCTGCAGCTTTTTTCGTAAAACCGGATGGACTGTCAATTGCCAGTATTTTCTTTGTCTGGTCGAGAATGTATTCCAGATATTTTTCGGTATTGATTTCTTTTTGCATGTTAATTTCCCCTTTCTAGAGCGTGTTTGGAAAATCATTCCTGCCATCTGTATAACGACGCCAAAGCATCGTATTCACCACTTTGTGTGATATTTTCACCAAATTCAGTCAACATGAGGCATTGACCTTTATGCCTTTGCCCCCTTCATTTGGCACAAATCTCCCACAAACTGTCACGCACATCTGGCAGAAAGCATTTTCCAAACATGCTCTAAGCTTCTGTAGTGAATCTGTTGCTGGATATAAATATAGCACAAAACATTTGTAGAGTGAATCATTATTGCTTGAAAATATTATTTAATTTGGTATAATCTAAATGAAGAACAAAATAGCAGCATATGATTAACGGAGAGGATGATAAAACAGGTAAGAGGTTGTTGAAATCAGAAAATCTAATCTTAGATGAGTTGGAATAATGAGTTGGATTAGGCAAAGTTAATTGAAGAATTTTCAAAAAATGAGTTGAAGAACAGAATAGGAGAGGCCTGCATGGGAGCCTCTTCTAAATTTTTGTTCTCAATAAGGTTTTGCAGGGATAAACAGAAAGGCAGAGATAATATGATAAGAAACAAAGAATTAGAAGCTATACTGGACACAATTGATTTAAGAAATGATGCGCCTGCTGAGGAGCCGATGCGCCAGTACTATTTTATCAAGAAGGCGCGGGAAATTGTAAATGCCGAGAGTGAGAAGCTTGGAAGGCGCCTGACTGCAGATGGGGAGACGTTTGGATGTCAGATGAACGCAAAGGACAGCGAGAAACTCATAGGTATTCTTGAAAACATTGGTTTTGAGATGGCAGATGACGAGTCGGCGGATCTTGTATTTTACAATACCTGCACTGTCCGCGACAATGCCAACCAGAGGGTTTACGGCAGACTTGGATTGATACATAGCATGAAAAAAAAGAATCCCCACAAAAAGGTAGCACTCTGCGGCTGTATGATGCAGGAACCATCTGTAATACAAAAGATACAGAAAAGCTATTCATTTGTGGATTTGATTTTTGGAACGCATAATATTTACAAGTTTGCAGAGTTAATTGTGTCAATGTACAATTCTGACAAAATGATTATTGATATTTGGGAGGATACTGACAAAATAGTGGAGGACCTTCCGGCGGAACGAAAGTATTCTTTCAAATCAGGTGTCAATATTATGTATGGATGCAATAATTTTTGCAGTTATTGCATTGTTCCTTATGTACGTGGAAGGGAGCGGAGCAGAAATCCAAAAGATATTATCAGAGAAATTGAAAAGCTTGTGTCAGATGGTGTTGTGGAAGTTATGCTTTTAGGTCAAAATGTTAACTCCTACGGAAAAAATCTGGAGGAACCCATGTCGTTCGCACAACTATTAAAAGAAGTGGAAAAAATAGAAGGTCTGAAACGGATTCGCTTTATGACATCGCACCCAAAGGATTTGTCAGACGAGCTAATCGAAGTGATGAAAAATTCAAAAAAAGTATGCCGGCATCTGCATCTGCCCCTGCAGTCTGGTTCCACCAGGATACTGGAATCCATGAACAGGCGGTACACAAAGGAGCAGTACCTTGCACTAGCCCATAAAATCAGACGTGAAATACCAGACATATCGCTTACAACAGATATTATTGTAGGATTTCCGGGAGAGACGGCGGAAGATGTTGATGAGACGATTGCAGTGGTAAAGGAAGTACAGTATGACAATGCATTTACATTTATCTATTCCAAGCGGACAGGCACGCCTGCTGCCACTATGCCAAATCCGGCAGGTGAGGAGGAGACAAAGGAAAATTTTGACAGGCTGTTAAAAGTTGTGCAGGAAACTGCAAGAAGTCGTGTTGGGCGTCTTACAGGTGAAGTACATCGTGCACTTGTGGAGGAAATCAATGAGCATGACGCAACTCTTGTATCGGGCAGGCTTTCTAATAATACAATTGTACATTTTCCAGGGGACGAATCCCTGGTTGGGAAAATAGTGGATGTGAAACTTGTCGAGGCACATGGTTTTTACTATATCGGGGAACTTATGTCATACTAATGAAAGGATTTCTCAAATGATTTTGTATTGTCTATTGAAATATGCTTCAAATAGGTATATAGTAAACATGTTTGCTTTATAAAAATTTTATATTACTAGAGCGTGTTTGAAAAAT
>JAIECJ010000016.1 GCA_029068555.1 Lachnospiraceae bacterium | reverse complement strand
AATTCTACAACATCTCTGCCGATGTCTCTCTTTAGAATTTTCAGGGTTGCATTACTGTTTATTTGTCAAGGTTCTTTGTCTTGTGCTTGTCTTGTTTGCGACAGCTTATTTAGTTTATCACATCCGTTTTGTCATGTCAAGCACTTTTTATTTTTTTGTTTGTCGCGCTTTGCTTAGCAGCTTTCCTTAGCGACGTGTTTTATCTTACCACGCAATATTGCAGATGTCAACATCTTTTTTTCATTTTTTTCATTTTTTGAATTGTATCGTTACTGTTCATACCTACACAAAAGTAGTAGGAATCATACACCAAAATGCTTGCCCTTTAGCATTTTGTGTGCAAAATCTGTTATAATTCACACCTCAATAACTTATAGGCTGATGAAAACTGGCGTTGGTGTGAATTGTAACATTGTATCCACCCCCATGCCATTTACTAGAGCGTGTTTGAAAAATGCTTTCTGCCAGATGTGCGTCACAGTTTGCGACAGATTCAATCATCTTACATATGACTGGCCAAATGAAGGAGGCGTAGGGGTCAAAGGCATAAAAGGCAATGCTTTACGGTGACTGAATTTGGTGCAAATATCACGCAAAGTGGGGCGTATAGATGACAGGAATGATTTTTCAAACACGCTCTAGTACAAAACTGTCTTTAATAGTTCTATCAGATAATTGGAATAATACAGCATAGTCAAAAAAGAACTTTCACTTACTTGCTCTATCATCCATGTTTTTAGTCCCATTATGTCAAATATTCCTACTATCAAAAACATAAGCCAAATAACTATAACAGCTTCCGCAAGTCCCAACATCATTCCGGCAAGTTTATCTGCAAGCTTTCCTATCGGTATCGCCCTGACAAGCTTGAATGTATCTGTCAGGAACTTGACTGCCCTATGAATGATTCGGATGGCAAGAAGCATCATAACCGCCATAATTACTCTGACATAACTTTTCTGAATAAAATTTCCAACTCCTTTTGCGGCAATTATCAGAACAAGGATTCCCAATATGCAGGATATGACACGTATAACGCTTTCTATCAATCCTCTTTTCCATCCCCACACTGCCCCTATAACCAGCATAGATACCACTATAATAAAAAGAATATTTATATCCCAGCCGGCAGAAATTCCTGCGCTTAAAAGAATAATTGTGTCCAAGTTCATCCCCTCCGGTGCTTTATTGAAGCTCAATTGTCTGTATCGTGTCATCTGTAACAAGTGTATGCCTTGAAATATTTCCTCCTGGTATCAGACAGGCCACTCTGTCCTGAAAGGCTCCCTGAAACTTGAGTCTGCCGCTCCAGTCATATATCAGGCATTCGTTTTCATTGTATATAAAAATTCCAGAGGAGCTGAATATTATATCTTTATATTCCAGGTTAAATGCGATTTCCCTGACCATTTTTGCATTTGTATCATATATATCAACACGATATGTTGTCTCTGCCGATGTATTATAAAACACAAGACCGACATGGCCTTCATCATAAAAAACACTCTGTATTTCCTCTGATATCATGTTTTCCAGCAGACTTTCTGGTTTCTGTCTTCCCTTAAAAAACATTATCCGGTTATCCGCAACAGCAAATACAGTGTCATTTCCCATAAATTGTATCATTGGAACAACCGCTTCCGGGTAGCCGTAACCACTTACAAGATTATCCGTGTAATTTTGTCCTACTGAGGCAAAATTATAAAAACCAATATTCGATTCGATTTTTCCTTTTTCTGCCTTCAGGTAGGAAACGGCTACCAAGCTACCGTCGTTTGAGATATCTATGGCTGCCGGATAGCCGGAATTGCTCATGGTTGTCTTAAAATAGGCAAGCGGTTTCCCCGCCTCTCCTTTCGGGCTGTACAGATAGATTCCTGTCACTGTCGAATCATCCAAAACAGCTGCCACAATTCCATTTGCCGAAACGCAGAAATCTCTGATTGGCATTGTGGTCTCCACCGTCCCGAGCGTCCCCTGCGTATCGGCAATGTATATTTTTCTGCCGTTGTAATCTCCTACCGCCACTGTCCCGCTGCAGGTTCTTACGACCGGATTCTGCATTTCATAAGTCTGATTCCATATTGTCTTTCCTTTTATGTCAGTACAACTCATTCCATCATTGCTGTATGTAAAAAGCGTACCTTTCAGACTCAAGCTTTTTGACTCAGATGCCCTGAACCATTCGCTTTGCTGAATTACCTCATAATCAATATACAGCTTGTTTTTCCAGCTGACATAAGAACCTGCAGCTGCGGCTGCCACAACAACCAATATGACGAGCGCTGTGTATAATTTCATTTGCCGGTGTCTTGCCAGCTTATTGTCCATTGTCTTCTTGTCTCTGTCATCTTCCTTACTTTCAGGTGCTTTTCTTTTTCCGCTTTTTAACAAATATTGATTTCTGTTAAAATCCTTTATTTCCGCCATCCGTATACCTCATTTATTGATTCAGTCCCCTGCGTTTTGCTTACGCAGTTATTAGTATACCATTATTTTCAGGGAAGTAAAAGCTTTTGTCCATAAAGAATATTATCCGGGTCGTCTATGTTGTTCCACCTGCATATTTCCTCCACGCGGGAATAGTCACCATAAATGTCATAGCATATAGTTCTGAGCGTGTCACCGCGCCGCACAACATAATACTGAGGTATTGGCGCCTGTCCGTCCTCCGGTTTCGGGGTTGTGTCTGCCGATGCCTGCGCTGCGTCCGGCTGAGAAGCTTCCGTCTCCAGCGGGAGGGTATCTACATTAGTACCGTCTCGGTCCTCTGGTGCGGTCTGATTTTGTCCGGTCTCCACATTTTCCGACATTTCTGCTGAAGCAGGTATATTTTCCCTTTCTGTTTCCCGGTCATCTGCTTTTTCAATATCCGTTGTCGCAATGACTGCTTTTTCATTTTCGGCCTGCACATTTTGCTGGATTGCTGCAACTGTATTGGATGCTTCTGAATCTGCTCCCGGTAATTCAAAAGAAGTATTCTCTGCAATAAACGCCATGCAGTAATCAATATTAGCCTGCATATTCTGCATTTTGCTGTAATTATTTATAGAAATAATTCCATATGCCATAACGCCGACGACAAATCCCAGACAGAGGACATTCATGACGTTCCACATAAAGCTCACTTTTGCCTCCTCGCGGTTATACGCCTGTGCAATTCTGCCCAAGCGCGCCGCATCATCCACATTTTTTCTGACGTACACTTCATGCTCTGTTGGTGACAAGGGGGTTTTATTCCACTCCACGAGATAGTTTTGCATTTCCTCGTTCTGGTCATAGTATATGTAAAAATCATCCAATATCACCTTTGTGTTTTGCAATGTCAGCTCAAGCCGCAGGGTGGAATCCTTGTTGATGCTTACATATGCGGAACCAATATAAGAGCACGACGGAAAATAGGTATCATTGTACTGCTGCACCTTATTGCTGTTTTCCTGCAAAAGCGCCGCTCCCGACACTACAATCCGATACCTGCCATGCTCTTCTATAGAGCGGCCGTACAGGGCGATGTCCGGCTGCGTGCTGTCTAGAATTTCTTCCATTGATGCACTTTTCTTCCTTTTTTCTGCAAGAACTTTTTTCAAAAAAGTATGTACGTAATCCTCAAGGTACAGTATATAAATCCCCTCAGGCGTTCCTATTGTGCGTGTATTTACTGGCAGGATTGCGGACGCCCTGACTGGTATTTTGTCGGCGGAACTGCCCTGTATTTCACTGACGGAAGCCTGATTTTCTTCCTGGATTCTGGTGTTTGATAGTATATTCATTTGCTTGTCCATTTTGGCATCACCTTTCCTGTATAGTTGTAATATTGCGTTTCATTGTTTATCATACCACTCCTGTTATGAAGATTTTGTCGAAATGCGTCAGTGTAATAAAAAAACCACCCGCGAATCTCCGCAAGTGGTCTTGGCATTCTAATTATAGAACTTATATACGGTTGTTGTCCTGTATGGTCTTTCCGGTCCGAATATGACATCCTGAAACTGCGGCTGGTTCACTGCGTCCGGAAAGCACTGTGTCTCAAGGCAGAGTCCGCTTCTCTTTCCATATACGACGCCCCCTTTTCCTGTTTCCGGTGCAATGCAGCTTCCGGCATAAAACTGGATGCCAGGCTGGTCTGTGTATACATCCATCTTTCTGCCTGTTGTCGGTTCCTCCACGGAAGCTGCTTTCCGAAGCGTTCCGTCATAGTCATCCAGTACAAAGTTGTGATCATATCCCTGTCCGTATTTTAGCTGAATATCATCAGCATCTATATCATCCCCTACTGTTTTCATCGTCCTAAAGTCGAACGGTGTCCCCTCGACATCCACCAATTCCCCCGTGGGGATCAGTCGTTCGAACACTGGTGTATAGCGTGACGCGTTGATACAGAGCCTGTGTGCTTCGATGTTGCCGGAATGATGTCCTGCAAGGTTAAAATATGAATGATTGGTCATATTAATCAGTGTCTTCTTGTCGCTTGTCACATCATACTCTATTTTCAGTTCATTGTCGTCAGTGACAGTATAGGTCACCTGCACTTTCTTATTTCCTGGAAACCCCATACAGCCATCCGCATCATCAATTGAAAAGCTAATGCTGTTATCCTTCAACGAAGCACTCCATACGCGTTTATGATATCCCTTGTCAACATCACTGTGGAGATTATTTGTGCCGTCGTTTACCGCAAGCTGATATTTTACACCATCAATGGTAAAGCATGCATTGTCAATGCGGTTCGCACTTGGTCCCACCGTCGCGCCAAAAAAAGAACCGTTTACAAAATATCCCTCAACGCTGTCATGTCCCAACACTACATCTACAGTCTTCCCTGTTTTGTCCGGCACAAAAAGCTTTACGAGAATTGCGCCGAAATTTGTGACTGCTGCTGAAAAACCATTCTTGTTTGTGATGGTGTAGAGACTGACCTGTGTCCCGTCTGCTGTCTTTCCAAAATCTTCTGTTGTGATTGCCATTTTCGTTTTCCTCCATTCTATGCATCCTACAATACAGCTGCTTGTTCTTTTTTATCATAACAAATCATTCCGCACTTATCTACACTACTTTTTATACTTTTTAACCTGTTATAATTCAGTTCTTCCTTCAAGTGCGCGCAACAGTGTCATCTCGTCAATACACTCCAAATCCCCTCCCACAGGAACACCGCTCGCAATGCGTGTCACCTTTACGCCAGCCGGCTTTATCAGCTTTGATATGTACATCGCCGTCGTTTCGCCCTCAAGGCTGGAATTGGTTGCGATAATGACTTCACTGACATCATCCTCAAGACGCTTTACGAGTTCCTTAAGCTTGATATCGTTCGGACCGATTCCGAGCATGGGAGATATCGCCCCATGCAGGACATGGTACACGCCATCGTACTTCCCAGTCTTTTCGTAGGCTGCCAGATCCCTGATATTTTCCACAACCATAATCATCTTATGATCCCTGTTCGGATTCGCACAGATTGGGCATGTCTCTTTGTCGGTGAGCGTATAGCAGGTATTACAATAATGAATATTTTTCTTTGCATCCACCATAATCTGCGCAAAACGCTCCACATGTTCTGACGGCATATTGATGACATGCAGTGCAAGTCTCTGTGCTGATTTGTTTCCCACTCCGGGAAGTTTTGCGAACTGTTCAATTAACTTGTTGATATATCCGCTGTAAAGTTCCATCAGAATGGTAATCCTCCGCCGAAGCCGCCTGCCATTTTGCCCATCAGCTCATTGTTTGCCTCCTCCGCCTGGCGGAGCGCTTCATTGGCAGCTGCCATAATCATATCCTGAAGCGTTTCAATATCATCCGGATCGACTGCTTCCTCCGAAAGTGTGACACTGACGATTTCCTTCTTGCCTGTCACGACTACCTCCACTGCCCCACCGCCTGCTTTTGCCGAAAATTCTTTGGTTTCAAGTTCCTTTTGCCCCTCCTCCATCTGCCTTTGCATACGCTGTGCCTGCTTCATCAGATTGCTCATGTTTCCAGGCATACCTCCCGGAAATCCTCCTCTTTTTGCCATTATACAATTCTCCTTCCTTAACCTTTCGTTCGTTAGTCTTCAATTTCTATTTCCATGTTGATTACTTTTTCAAGGTCAACATAGCTTTCATCAAAATGTCTTCCCGGTGCGAGATTGTGTACCTGTACAGTCACCTCTTTTTGCAGGAAATTAGATATCATATTTTCTACATGCTTGTGGTTTTCCTCGTTGATCAGATAATCATACGCCACTCCATCCTCCACCACTATCAGCAGTCTGTTGTCGCCTCCAAGGCTTAAATGCGCATTTTTGAGATGCGTTTTAAGCGGCTGGCTCGTCTCTCCCACGATTCCATGCCAGTTTGTCACTATCTGTTTGATATCGTCAGGAATCGCCTTAGGCAGTTCTGGTTTTGGTGCTGCCGCTACAGGCATCTCTGTTGATTGTATCGCAGCCGGGGCTGCCTGCACAATACCCTTTTCCATTTTTTTCTCTAAATCCTTCACACGCGCTACGACTGCGTCGTTAGTCGTCTCCATGGCGGGTCTGCAGAGCTTAATAAGCGTCATTTCTATGAGAATGCGTTTCTGCGTGGCATACTTGATTTGTCCGGAAAGCTCGGAAAAAATGCGGATATAGCGCATTATTTCCTCTGCATCCATCGCTTCCGCCTCCATCTTGAGACGTACAAGGTTGTCGCTGGACACATCAATGACATCCTCGATATTGTTGTCGGATGTCTTTGCAAGCAGCAGATTTCGAAGATACCATGTGATATCCGTGACAAACTGTGTAAGTTCGCGCCCCTGTATGACAACTTCCTCCAAAAGGGAAATGCACCCCGTAACGTCCTTTGCCAGTATCAATTCCAAAAGCCTTGCAAAAACTGCTGTGTCCACTGCCCCCAGGACATCGAGAACCTTGTCGTAGGTCAGATCTTCCCCAAAGTGAAAAGCTATGCACTGGTCGAGAAGGCTTAGCGCATCACGCATGGATCCATCTGCTGTCTTTGCAATATACTTCAGCGCTCTCTCCTCAACCTGAACCTGTTCTTTCTGCATGAGGTCACGGAGGCGGTCTGCGATAGTCTCGATTGTGATTCGTTTGAAGTCATAGCGCTGGCAGCGCGACAGTATTGTTATCGGAATTTTGTGCACTTCGGTTGTCGCCAGTATAAATATAACATAAGACGGCGGTTCCTCAAGTGTCTTTAGCAGTGCGTTAAATGCTCCTATTGAGAGCATATGCACCTCGTCTATGATATAAACCTTGAATTTTCCCTCCACTGGAGAATAGGAAACCTCGTCTATGATTTCACGGATGTTGTCAACGCCGTTGTTGGATGCAGCGTCGATTTCAATCACATTGACACTTGCTCCAGACGCAATGGTCTGGCAGCTCCTGCACTGTCCGCATGGGCTGCCATCCACGGGATTTTCACAGTTTACGGACTTGGCAAATAATTTGGCAATAGTTGTCTTGCCTGTACCCCGTGTGCCTGTAAAAAGATAGGCGTGCCCGATGCGATCCGCCTTTATCTGGTTTCTGAGTGTTGTGACTATGTGGTCCTGACCTTTGACGTCCTCGAAAACATCAGGACGGAATTTTCTGTATAATGCGGTGTATGACATATTGTCCTCCCTAATGCTGACAATCTGAATCAGTCAGGCGCATACCTGCTTTGCCTTATGGTCTCTGTCCCATTCCGCCTTCAAGCGTAAGCGTTTCGCCTGTCATGTACTTAAAATCCGGAGATGCGAGCTGTACGCACACACGTCCGATCTCCAGTTCAGCATCGCCGTAGTGTCCCGCAGGAGGCATCTTGACATTCTCTTTAAATGCCTCTGGATATGCCTTCTCAAACTGTTCCAACTGTGCCGTCCATGCCAGCGGACAGACAATGTTGACATTAATGCCATCCTTTGCCCACTCGGTTGCAGCCACGCGTGTCAGCCCGCGGATTCCTTCTTTCGCTGCCGCATATGCGCACTGTCCGAAATTGCCAAACAGTCCGGCTCCGGATGCAAAGTTGATGACCGATCCCCTTGACTTGGCAAGATGCGGGTAACATGCTTTCATATAGTAAAATGCAGCATACAATCCAGAGTACAATGCAAGATTAAACTGATCTGTGGTATGATCAGCAAGCGGTACGCCTGATGCCGATGCCTGCGCGTTGTTAATCAGCACATCAATACTTCCGAATGTTTCGACGGTCTGCTGCACCACATTCGCCACGACTGCTTCATTGTCCGCACCAGCGTTTACATCTGCCTGGACAATCAGCACCTTGATTCCGTACAGCCGCTCAAGTTCTTCTTTGGCATCGTCAAGCTTCTTCATGTTTCGTCCCGTAATGACAAGATTCGCACCCTCTTTGGCATATGCTGTCGCAATACCATAGCCGATAGAGCCACATCTTCCGTCACCTAAAACTGCCCTGCCTGCTCCTGTGATAATCGCTGTTTTCCCAGTTAAAAATCCCATAACAGTAAAACCTCCTTTATATGTTTTTATGTTCTATCATGCCGATATTTTTATTATAACCGAATCTTTGCAAAATGAATAGCCATACTTCACTTTTTCATTCGTCCGTTCGGACAGCGCGTTACAATTCACACCAACGCCAGTTTTCATCAGCTTATATGTTATTGAGGTGTGAATTATAATAGATTTTGCACACAAAATGCTAAAAGGCAAGCATTTTGGCGCATGATTCCCACTACTTCGGCGTAGGTGTGAACAGTAAC
>JAIECJ010000159.1 GCA_029068555.1 Lachnospiraceae bacterium | reverse complement strand
GCGCCCAATCATATCATCTTTATTTGATTGGGGAATCATGTATCAATCCTTAGTTAATGCAAATAAATAATGTAAACGGGGCAATCGGTTAATACCGTTTTTTAGCCTCTAAATCTTAAAATAAGAATCTCCCATAGAAATCAGTATTTTAAACTTCTGATATGTTATGGGAGATTCTTATTTTTCTGTTTATATTTTAGGGCGCAAAAACCCCTTGACTGCATTCTTAAAAGTGCATTTTTTCTAAGCAGTCTTTTCCTCTGTTTTTCCTTCATATTTTTTGATCTCATCATGAAGAAAACGATGATATTTATTTATATTTCTTCCAATGGCATACAGCATGAACTCTTTATACACCTTCTCTGATGTGCGGTAGTTGAAACGTCGAAAGCTGTCGTTTTCTTTGATATCTCCAAAATGTCCTTCCGTCTGTATGGAACGGATCTGGCGGTTCAATATCCCTTTCTCACTTTGGATATTGGCATGAGATTCTTCCTTCAACGTTTCCCACTGCTCATTGATCTTCATGACTTTGTTTTTCTCTGCATCTTTTTCAGCGTTATATTTATATAAACATTTGGCTTTGTGTTCACAGCCGCTGCAGTCTGCACATCCATACACCTCAAAAGTCTGTGTATAACCAGCCTGTTCTTTTGTCTCTGTGCGGATATGATGCAGTTCTCTTCCATCATGACAAATATAATACAGTTCATCCTCGAACACTTGTGTTTTCATGTTGTAATACTTTCCGATATCTTCTGTATAAGCACGTGTTTTCCGCTTTTCATGATCCTGAAGTTTGATATCGCTGGATATCTGATTCGTTTTTAAATACAGAAGATTTTTTTCACTGCAGTAACCACTGTCTGCCGTAACCTCATTCAGGATATCCCCAAATGCTTTTTTATGCTTTTCCAAAACCGGGATCAGTGTGTTATAATCCGTCCGGTCATTACTTACATAAGCATGGACAATAAAATAATTCTCCACACTGGATCGTCATCGGGTAGACGCAATTCAAAGAAACTGAAGTTAATTTTCTGTTGCCCTAATTCAAAAAATTCGTTATAATAATCTTGCTTCTACAATAATCTTCCAGTTCTTCACAACTCACACGGCTTATCTGTGAAAACCTGTCCTTATCCGCATAGACAGAGCAGATATATTTGCCTTCCTGCCATGTAATGGTTCTTTCATTAGTAACGCTTTCGGTTGTATCAATCTGAGTCAGATTGGCTACAAGTCCTGTTCCAATGCACTTGGTATAAGCTTCTTTTCGTGTCCACATTTTAAAAAATCTAAGGTCGCTTTCCGAATTATGGGAGGATATTTCGACAATTTCATTGTCATGGAAAACAATCTTCATTATTTCAAAAGGTGCTTCTCTTAACGGCTCCAGGTCTACGCCAATCTTTCCAATAGAGGTGGTGCCGCATAACACAGCGTCATGGGTATGAGAAATACTAAAATCAAGAAAAGCCGCTTCGTTACAAAAAGGTTTTTCATTGATACCGCCAGAAAATGTAGGTCTGCAACTGTCAGGAAGTACACCTGCCATGTCAATTGCGTACCTAACTAATACTGCAGAATATAATGACAATAACTTATCCGAAGAGAACCTATAATGTGCTATACGTTCTCTTCTTTCCACCGAGAGGACAGGAAGCATTTCACTATGCCTGTCCTCCCACTCAGTAGGCACATCTTCAAGAAAAAATAGTTGCATGACATCCTCACCTAAAAAATCCTACTTTTCTTCCGTAAACAAGGATATTTACAAGTTGTTCGGTTGTGGGTCTCTCCCATTTAAGTCCCAGTTCGGAAAGTGCTGCTTCAGTTTTATCAGACATTATTTTGTAACGGGTTGTTTCTCCCCATTCCAAAATACCTGTGTGAAGAAGGAAGTCATTAACATATTCCTTCTGTTCAGGATTGTCGATGTTCTCATAAAGATAATCCAAAAAGTCCTCCAGATTAACTCCTTGCTTTTCAATTCCAAGCTTTGCAAAAGCCTTACTCCAATCATTAATAGAAATTCGTTCACTGCTATAAAGATGGTATATCTGATTTTTTGCTGCCTCGGAGATCATAAGCGCCACAAGGAAGCTGCTCACAACATCGACAAAAGAAACTTCCCAGATACCTATATCCGATTCCATTACACAGGCGAAATTTAGAATCGCACGAACCTCCAGATATACTGCATTCTTATCAATATTTTTTTGGAATCTTCCTGTAACGGAATCACCGATAATGTCCGCAGTTCTGTAAACATTTACGAAGATGCCTTCCTCTCTGGCTTTCATCAGCAGTTTCTCGGCTAAATTCTTGGACTTGGTATAGTAGTTGGGAATCTCCTGGCCAAAGTCAATATCATCTTCCGTAAACACTACCTCTTCACGGTTCTTGATATCTCCCATAGCTACACCCTTTGTGGAAATGTGATGGATCTCCTTGGCTACTCCTGTCTTTGCCATTTTAATAATGTTCTCAACAGAGACAACATTTGCTTCATAGAAGTCCTCGTATTTCCCATAATGATCAACCTTACCTACTGAATTTACAATGCAGTCGATATCCTGACAAAGTCTGTCATACTCTTCATCTGACAGCCCATAGTTCTTCTCGCATACTTCACCGCCCAGAATATGCAGTCTATCAGAATAGTTTTCGTAAAATTCCTGTCCAAAGAACTCATCAAGGATCTCCTTCTGACGCATCTCCGCTGAGGAATCGGTTCCTCCTCTTACAATCAGTGTCACATCTGCCGAAGTCTTTGTCATCAGATCTCTAACCAGATATGTGCCCAAGAATCCTGTGCTTCCGAGAAGTAGAATGTTTTTAAACTCCTTCTTTTTTGAAAAATCAGTCTTTTCCAGTTCTTCAAGACCGGCTAGATACCTCTCTTCTCTTTCCTTTTCCTCAGGAATAAGTCCTACAGGATTGGCCATACTCATCAATGAATGCTTGGCTTTCTCAAACTTTTCTTTTATATCATCCTGTCCGGATGTCACAAAGCGAGCAAGGCCCTCTATCGTAAGATATTTAAATACATCACCGACACCGATCTGGTATTTGTCCTTAACTGCAGTTACAAACTTTATGGCTATAATAGAATCACCGCCAAGATCATAGAAATTATCTTTGACGCCTACTTTATCAATCTCGAAAAGTTCAGACCATACCTGAGCAAAAAATCCTTCAACTTCATCCCTAGGTTCAACATACTCAGTAGAAAGTTCCTGTCTCTCAAAAAACACCTTCTTTGCCTTTGATGTCACCTCAATGTCAGAAAGCATTCCTTTTTGCTTTAAATGATCCTTAAGTTTATCCATATCCTTAAACGAAACAAGAAGATGTGATCTCCCCTTACCCATGGCAATCCTGATGGCCTTCATACAATCCGTGAACAAAAGTCCGTTCCTAAAGCTATAGGCCAAATCCTTCTGCTGTTTACCATAGATGTTAAGCTCTGCTGCCATTCCGAAATCGCTGAAATTATCCCAGTTGATACTTATTGTCTTTCTTCCGCGATATACCTCATCCGCCTTCTCCGCATATCCATCTAGGTATGTATTTGCAGAAATATAGGAACTTTGTCCGGGTACGCCAAAATAATTCAATAGTGATGAAAACAGGATCATAAAATCAATCTTCTTTGAGGCAAAGACCTTATCAAGTGCCTGAAGTCCACGAACCTTACCATCAAATACATCATTGGTCTCATTTCTTTGCTGAGCCTGAATCAGTTTTCCTCCTTTGACACCTGCAAGATGGAAAACGCCATTAATACTGCCATATTTCTTCTCGACCTCAGTTACCACCTCCTGCAAAACATCAGCATCAGTGATATCTGTACTCATTATGGAGATATTCGCGCCATTTTCAATAAGATTTTTTATCTTGCCTATGGAATTATAGTTTTTATCACTTTCTCTATGATTCTTTATCCATTCATTCAGATCTCCGAATTCGTGTCTTACCAGTAATACTACGTTTGCATTGAATTCATTGACTAGATACTCAGTTATCACACTTCCGAGGGCCCCGCAGCCTCCGGTGAGCAGATATGTTCCATTTTCCCTAAAATGAGTTTCTGTCTCCCAATCATCCTGTATTATCATTTTCTCATGACTTCCTGCAAAGCACAATCCTTTGCGGATTCCCACAATCACATGGTCGCCGTTGGTGCACATTTTATCAATAAACAGCTGCTTTGATCCGAGAACATCTGCTATCTCCTCTTTGACAATGTCAACGCATTCGCATCTGATATCAGTAATCTCTCTTTCAACAGTCCTGCATAATCCAAGTAACATGCTCTGGTAATTTCCACCCAGATAATTGTCATCTCCCGTAATAGTAAAGGCTCTGTCTGTGATTATTTTTATTGTTGCTCCGGATAAAGAGAACGACAATGCCTTAAGAAGACTTACCAGATTGTTATAGGCTTCCACCGGATCAGTATCCTTAATACCCCAGAGATAGATAACCTGATATTCCTTGTCATCTGCCGAGCCGATTTTCTCAAGAACTCCTCTGTAGCTGTTATCATCCTTCGGATCAACAACAAAGGCCTCTCCCTTTCTCCTGCTTCTGACAATGTTGCAGACCTCCAGTCCCTCGTCAGAAAGCATCTCCTCAACTGCTTTTGAGAACTCATCTCCGTCTCCGAAAATGAGATAACGGCAATTTTGTCTGTTTGCTTTTTTCTTTTCCGATAGTCTCCAGGTAGGTCTATAAATTCCGTCTGTTATATTCTTCTTAGTCTCAAAGCCTGTGTCTCCCTCGTAGCCATCCATTAACTTTTCGTCCGGATCGATCCAATAGGATGTCTTTTTGAAAAGTGATACTGGAATGCTTATTCTATATCGATCACAGCCCTCGTAGAATTTCTCCCACTTAACATCGACACCCTGCTCATAAAGATTTGCAATCTCATTAAGAATGGCCTTATTATTCCTTTCAGCTTCGATATACCCGGCAACATATCCTCGCATTTCCCGCATTCCGGCCTGCAATTCCTCGGTCTTTGAAGTAAAAATGTATGTGCCTCTCTGCAACTTGTCCAATGCCTCTTTCAGCTGAGAAATAGCATCTTCTCTGTTTTTTACAACAAATGCCATTCTGTTCTTGCAATCTCGTCTTCCCTTGTTAGCTGTGTAGCAGAAATCCGCAAAATTCAGATCTTCTCTCTCCGATAAAAAGGCGATGTATCTTTCCAGAAACATAGGCATAAGCCTTTTGTGCATGGACGAAACCGTCAGAAGCTCATATTCATCTGCATTGCTTTCATTTTCCTTAATTGGTGCCGACTCAAAAATCGCATGAGTATTGGTTCCCGAAAAGCCAAAGGAATTGATAGCTGCTCGAACAGGCTTCCCTGCCTCTCCCCACACAGTCTCTTTATCAACCACATAAAAGGGTGATTCTATGAATCTGATGAAAGGATTGGGCGTTTCAAAATTAATGCTTGGAGGAATAATGCGCTTATCAATTGCCATAACCAGCTTTACAATACTAACCAGCGCAGAGGCTCCTACGAGGTGTCCAATATTTGGCTTTATCGTTCCGATTCCGCAATATTGCTTCTTATCAGTGTATTTACTATAGACATTGGTAAGGCTTCTGATCTCGATCTGGTCACCGACTATAGTGCCTGTACCGTGACACTCCACATAAGAAATCGTGGAGGGGTCAACCTTGGCAGCCTTGAGGGTCTGGCAGATAAGTTCCTCCTGAGCTTCCGGATTTGGGGAAACGATTCCATTGGATAATCCGTCGTTATTTATTCCGGTCCCCTTTAATACGGCCAGGATATTATCATGATCTCTCTGCGCTGCCTTCAACGGTTTTAATACAACGGCAGCTACACCTTCTCCCCAGTTGGTTCCGTTGGCATGTTTATCAAAACTTCGGATCATCACGGATTGGGACTCGATATCACTGAATTTTCCTTCATTGCTTGTATAGAAAACCATATTGATACCGCCAATCACGGCCATCTCACAGTCCCCATTGCGCATAGACTGACATGCTGTATGTACCGCAACAAGTGACGATGAACAGGAGGTATCAACCACAATTGCCGGTCCCTTTAAATTATAGATGTATGCCGGTCTTCTTGCGACGATTCCTGATACTGTTCCAGCCTCACCCATCATATCGTTTTCACGCATCATCATCTTATAGGACATCTGCATATCTGAGCTGTGATCAGCGCCAACGAAGACTCCAACCTTTTTCCCCGAGAGTTCTTCCGCAGAATAGCCTGCGTCCTCTAGGGCATTATAGAATACCTCAAGAAACATTCGCTGCTTTGGGTCCATCATCTTAGCTTCACGATTGGATATCCTGAAAAAGGAAGGATCAAATTCATCTATTTTGTTAAGATAACCCATGTTCGCACTGTCGGAGTATTCCGGAAGCCTCAGTACACTTTTTACTTGGTCGATTCTCTGCTGCGGCATCTTCCTGACACCGCTTCCTCCGCTGATAATACTATTCCACAGTTCCTCCTTGGTATCATTATTAGCGGCACGGCACTCCATGCCGATGATAGCATAATCCTCCTGAATTTTTTCATTGGAAATAGCTTTCAGAATCTTTGATGCATATTCTTTTTCTATGGAACCATCGATTGTTTTCTTGAGGATGTATTTATTTAATTCGCTGTAATTCTCCATTTACATTCTCCTATCCAGCCATTCGTGCGCCACATTATTGATCAGCTCGCAAACCGACCGCGGCTCTTTGAAAAGATAGAAATGATCGCCATTGAACATATGGACATCGCATCTTCCCGTTGTATATGTTTTCCATTCTTCCAGCTGCTCTCCGGATACAATACAATCCTCTCTTCCTGCCATTACGGTAAAGTCAGCATCAAATACCTTTTTCTTGCCAAAATTGTAGGTTTCCACCACCTGATAGTCATTGCGAATGATAGGAAGAAATATTTGTATCAGCTCAGGACTGCTGTAGAACTCATCGGGAGTCCCTCCGTACAGTCTGAGCATTGCAAGGAAGTGGTCCTCCGGAAGCTTATAGTGCTCTTCCCATGTAAAAACATCGGGAGTATATCTTCCGGAGAAGAAGGCATGGATCGGAGCCATGCCCTTTCTCTCCTGAATCAACTTTAATACCTCATATTCCAACAATGTTCCCATGCTGTGGCCAAATAATATAAATGGCGTTCCATCAAGTCTGGCACTGATCTGTGAGTAAATGTCCTCTGCATTTTCCATAACACTGGACTTGAGTTTTTCTCCCATGCGTCTTCCATGTCCTGCCAGTTCAATGAAATAGGGAACTATTTCAGAATCAAGATGCTCCATAAAACATCTGTATGCAGAGGCATTTCCTCCAGCATAAGGGATGCAAAATAAATTAACACTATTCCTCATTCCAGCCCTCCTTAGTTCTGAATCTTCTGAAGAAGCTTATCTGCATCTTCCAGGCTAATTGAACCTTCATCAACAAGTTCCATGATTTCATCAACTGTGTATGTCTCTTCTTCAGTGGTTTTTTCAGTCGCCTTACTTTCCTTATTTACTATGCTATCAATGTACTTGGAAAGGCTCTTAATGTTGCTGTAGGTAAACACATCAGAGATATCGATAACATCATTAAATTCACTGTTGATGGCATTTACAAGTTCTGTGGCAATAATGGAATCTCCTCCTAGCTCATAGAAGTTGTCATTTACGTCAACTTCATCTGCTCCAAGAACCATGCCCCAGATATTAGCAACAACTCTTTCAATATCAGAAATCTCTTCCTTGCAAATTATCTTGATCTCTTTTGCAGGTCTCTTGGAATTACCTTTGCTATCTTCCTTGGTGCCCTTAAGCTTCTTGAACTGCTTTTCAAGTTCCTCATCCACAGGGAATCCGATGTCGCCGCCATACTGGGCAACTCGTTCATAATCAAGACTTCCTACAAGAACATCCCTTACATCTCTGTTCATTGCCAGTTCAAGTGCTCTCTCTCCGTCCTGGTTTGTTACACAGTAGAAAGTTCCTCTCAAATCATCCATATTGAACTGCAGAGCCATACCTGTTTCGTTCCATACAGACCACTCCAAT
The DNA here is from genome assembly GCA_029068555.1 of Lachnospiraceae bacterium. GTDB lineage: Bacteria > Bacillota > Clostridia > Lachnospirales > Lachnospiraceae > COE1. The sequence continues at coordinate 24,563 of JAIECJ010000159.1, read as the reverse complement.
GTTGATGTCCTGCTGCCCTTGTCTCTTCTATAGCAGCTATAGGCATTGAGGAAGGCATTTGCAGATGCGTAGTCGGACTGTCCCATAGGCACGAACCTTGACAAGATGGATGAGAAAAGAATCATAAAGTCAGGTCTGTCATCTTTTGTGAGATCATCGATCACCCATGCTCCTTCCATCTTTGGAGCAATAACCTTATCAAAATCTTCCACTGGCTTGTTAAGAATAAGTGAGTTACCCGGAAGACCAGCGCCGTGGAAGATACCGTTAATATGTCCAAACTGCGTTCTAAGCTCTGAGATAACGGTCTTCATTCCTTCATAATCTGTTACATCGCAGGCAAATACTCGAGTTACAGCCCCCTTTTCCTCTAATGCTTTAAGCAAAGTTACCTTCTCAACTGTCTTTTTGTCTTCGCCAGATTCCAAGATTCCGTCCCACTTATCACACTCCGGAACACCGCTTCTGCAGATGAAGGCCAAGTTAACTTTTTCCTTTTTAAGAAGCATTTCGGACACCACATTAGCAATACCTGTGATACTACCTGTGATAACATATACTCCATCTTTCTTAACAGGGATCTGTGCTTCTCCAACATTCTCCTCAGTGAAGATGCCAAGAGCTTCGCCATATCTTCTGTTGTCACGATATACTATCACTCCGTCTTCCTTAACATCAGACATAATGTCTGCATCTACTATTTCAAAGTTAGTCGCCTCGTCTATATCGACACAACGAATGTTGGTCTTCTTAAACTCTTTTGCAGAAACCTGTGCAAGACCAAATAATGCTGCTCCGAGGGGATTGCTAAGAGCTTCTTTGTCTCCAACCCTTCTTGCATGATCGGCAAATACGACGATTTTTGTCTTAGAGGATCTTCTTACGTCAGCTAGGGCCTTCTGGAAATTATAGAAACTAAGTACTGTGTTTTTCTTAGCTTCCTTAAAGGTCTCATAGGAATCCATGTCCTTGTCTGCAAGGATGCCCGCAGTGTAAAGAACTGCATCTATTTCATCAATATTTATTTTTTCAAAGAAGCTTGCAAAGGACTCCTGGCTTCCATCAAGGTCTTTTCCAATAGTTGTAACAACTACCTTTGCACCTTTGTTTTTATAGAAATCTGTTATTCTCTCTTCTGTGGCAGTTCCACCCTTTATAACGAGAAGCTTCTTAGGCTCCTCATCATTTGCCTTCTTATCAATAGCTTTGGGAACAAGCCTTACTTCGTGATAAAGAGGAAGACCTTCGCTATGTTTGCTGATCTCATTTCTCTTAACACGCTTTATTGAATACTTCTCAATCTTTGCTATAACTTCGCCATTTTCAGCCACAAGGAAAACATCAAGATTTACTACACTTGTTTCCTTATCAATGTCATTTTTCATAATCTGATAGCTGTAGAATCTCTCAGGCAGGGACTTGTACAGCTTTAACGAATTGTATGTAAACGGAAGAAACATATCATGAGTAATGTTCTGTGCCACAAACTCCGAAGCAATATTAGCTGCATTATCAAGCATTGCAGGATGGATATTAAACTCAGACATATCTGCCTTAAATTTATTATCGATTGCAATCTCTGTAAGAACATGTCCTTGCTTGATGGTAATAGTTCCGATATTTCTCCAACGGGGACCAAATCTGAATCCACCGTTTTCTTTGGTAAGGTCGATATGAAGTTCTTCCTTATTACAGATTTCTTTTAACTTGGAAATATCCATTGGCTCAGGAGTTTCTTCCTTAAGTTCACTGATATTAGCTTTGACATGGGTTACCCACTGTCCTGCTTCATTCTTACTTACGATCGAAGCCGCAAAGCATTTATCTGTATGCTTTAAGATTGTCTGAAGTTCTTTTCCTTTCTCACCGATAACAACAGGGGCATAAAAAATAACATCACTGAGAGCCACTTGCTCACAAAGGAGTGATCGCTTACCTGCTTCAACCAACATCTCTATATATGCAGTTCCTGGGATTACACTCATACCGTTGATGAGGTGCTCTGTCAAAACCCACTGCTTGCCAATCTCAAACTGAGTAACATAAATATCCTGCTCCACAGAGTTGACTGCCAGCTTGTCGATAAGGGGATGAAAAGGCTTTTCAACAGCATTAGTATTCTGGCCAAAGGGCTGCTTGGAGAGTTCTGCCCAATAGTGCTTGTGCTGGAAAGGATAGGTGGGAAGTGGCATTCTTCTGTAGTATCTGTCACTGTAGAGCTGCTTCCACTCAATATCCGCACCCTGTGCGTAAAGTCTGCAGACTTCATTAATCACCGAATTCTTGTCTTCCACTTCAAGGAGAGTTGCTGCATCTCTTGATATCTTTCTCTTCTCACTTTCGGTAATCTCATAGCCATTAAGTTTTTCTTCCTTCTCAGCTATTACCTTGTGAACGCCATAGTAAACAAACTCTGAGTTCTTAAGAGGAAATGAAATACTACTGATCTTGTTTATAAGATCTTCCTTACTGCCCGCTATGATGCAGAGACGATAATCGTGATGCAGCCTTCCTATTGCTGCGGAATAGCAAAAATCATCGACATCAAAATCAAGATTCTTTTTAACAAATTTCTGGTATTTCTTTATATAATCAAATAATGCTTTTTCTGTTTTTCCGGAAAGAGTAAACACATTTCTCCATTTTCTTGGGCTGGGATCCTTCTCATTAACAGGACTTTCCTCAAGCACCACATGGGCATTCGTACGGCCAAATCCAAATGAGCTGACACCCGCAAGTCTCTTTTCGCCTATAGGCTTCCACTCCCTGAGTTTGTCATTTACATACATGGGAGAATCCTGGAACTGAATATAAGGATTTGGTGCATCAAAATTGATCACTGGAGGAAGTTCCTTGGCGTTCATTGCCATGATAACTTTGATAAGAGAAGAAATTGATGCTGAACTTACCCCATGTCCAATGTTCGGTTTAACACTGCCGATTCCGCAAAACTGTTTCTTCTGAGTATACTTCTCAAAAGCCATCTTTAAGCCTTTTACCTCAATAGGATCTCCAAGCTTCGTTCCTGTTGCATGCGCCTCGATATAAGAGATCTTTTCAGGATCGATCTTGGCCTGCTTCCAGGCTCTTTCAACAACCATTGCCTGAGTCTCTGAACTTGGTGAGGTTACTCCGTTTGTCTTTCCATCGTTGTTTATAGCTGTTCCCTTTATGACCGCATAAATATGGTCATGGTCTTCTACTGCAAGTTTGTAGGGCTTAAGAACAATAAATCCAACACCTTCGCCCCAGAGCGTACCCTGTGAGTCCTTATCAAAAGACCTTACCATACCATTCTGAGAATCTACTCCATCGAACTTGGCATCCATAACTCCTAGAATATGCATACCACCTGCGATAGCCATGTCACATTCCTTATTTTTGATTGCAGCACAAGCAAGATGAGTACACACAAGTCCTGAAGAGCAGGCTGTATCAACAACAAGGTTGGGGCCGTGAAGGTTTAAGATGAAAGCAATTCGGCTTGCAAGCACACTGGTCATAGCTCCTGACATAGTAAGCAAGTCCTGCTCGACCGTTTTGGAGATGTACTCCATCTGATAGGAATGGTCTATGCCAACGTAAACACCGCAGTTGGCGCCGTCCATGTCTTTGCCACAATATCCTGCATCCTCCAGCGCTTTCCATGATTCTTCTAGGAAAAGACGTTGTGATGGGTGCATAACTGTTGCTTCCTTTGGAGAGATTCTAAAGAAAGCAGGATCAAAATCTCCTATATGCTGAATATAACCTGCTTTTAACCCACTTCCTTTGCCAATGTCCCTGGCTCTTTCCTCGGGAAAACTTCCTATCAGTCCTCTGGAATTTCTAATGTTCTCCCAATATTCATCCTTGTCGTCAGCTGAAGGGAATCTACAAGATATACCTATGATAGCGATATCATCTTCGCTTCTTTTATATCCGTTAAGCTCCTTAAGAATCTCCAGTGACATTTCACTATCAATACTTCCGTCTTTTACTTTTTCTAAAATATATTGATTAATCTCTTTTTTCTGTGCCATGTCCTTTAGCCTCCACTCAATCTCTGATCAGCATCTTTACTGCATCCTCGATAGATGTTGAACCGTCTTTAACCGCTGACATGAGGTCAGAAATATCCTGATCCAGCCTGTCCTCCGTATTTCGTTTCTTATCATCTGTCTTTTTCCCTGTTCTCTTATCTATATAATCAGCCATTTTACTGATCATTGGATATGTAAAGATATCAGATACCTCGACTACTCCCGGGTATTCCCGATTCATCTCTTTATATAGCTGAATTGCCAGGAATGAATCTCCTCCTAGTGATGAGAAGCTGTCATAAATATCCAACTTATCTACCTGCAATACATCAGACCAGATCTGATAGAGTTTATTTTCTGTTTCTGTGTACTCACTATTATACTGATATACCTTCTTTGGAGAAATCTTAGTCTCTTCCTTCTGTCTTTCCTTTGCTGCGTTTATCTTTGCATCTATACTCTTATCATATTTGATCTTCGAAAACAGCTTATTTTTATTAATCTTGGTGAAATTCAATCTTCCAGGCATAACTCTGGTCACCTCGGATGCAAGTATCTCACTTACTGTAAGCATAGCCTCTGATGTAGTGATGGGTTCAATGGAGCTGTCTGTATTTACTGCTCCATAATCAACCGCCATACCCGTTTCTTTCCAAGCAGGCCAGTTGACCGCTTTGATCCTAAAAGCTGCTGTATCTTCTTTAGCTGCAAAAGAGTCCATATAGGTATTGGCACTCATGTAATCCGCCTGTCCCACATCTCCAAATACCGTGAGCATTGAGGAGAAAAGAAGCATGAACTTTGGACTCATATCCTGCAGGTACTTCTTCAGATAAACAGTTCCTTTAATCTTTGGTTCCAGTACACTTCTCATACGCTCTGGGCTTCTGTTGATCAACATTCCGTCACCGGCATTACCTGCACAATGGAAGATTCCTGTGACTGCTTCATGTTCAGTCCTGATCTTATTAGCAAGTGCCTTCACTTCCTCTTCCTTAGACACATCCGCTTTAATAATCGTTACCTCTGAGCCCCTTTCCTCGATCTTGCGAATTGTCTTGATAGCTCTTATCTGCTTTTGGTTTTCCTCTGCTTTCACAACAGCATCCCATGCTTCTCTTTCCGGGAATCCCGAATGATTAGCCAAGATAATATCGCAGTTTTTCTCAGAGAGCTTTTCTGCAAGAGCCAATCCAATTCCTCCGGTTCCTCCTGTGATCAAGTAGATACCGCCCTCCTTAACAAAATCCTCTGCGTTTTTATTTACCTCAACCGAATACAATTCAGTAACATATCTCTCATTATTTCTGTATGCAGTATTCAGAGTGACATCCTGGCTAATAATCTCCGAAACGATGTAGCTTACATCTGTTTCAAGATCTGTGTCTACATATTTACAATGAACACTCTCATACTCAATATTTATTGACTTCATAAGTGCGCTCATAACCGACTGCTCTGGAATAACCATGTCGCAGTCCTTAATCTTGTATGCTAGATTTCCTATCGCCGTAAATCTTATATCCTTGGAAAAATAGGTTCTTAGATAGGTCTTTATGAGGTTAACAATTCCAAAGTAATACTCATAAATGACTTTTTCCAACTCATTTTCAGATGAGGCCGCAGTGTCACGAATTGCAGCGGAGTAAACTATACTGTCAAGGGTTCTATCCTTTATATCCTGTAACAGTTCCTGGAAATCCTTCTCAGAAAGTCCAACTATATACTTTTCCCCGGATATCTTTTTATATTCATCACCAACAATGGCTGTCACTGTTTTTCTACCAGTGGAATGGATCTCATTTGTAATCTTTTCTGTGTACTCACAGTCAAATCCTATTACAAGAGTGCTTCCTTCAGTGGGAATCTCATTAGTATTATTAGAATCTTCTCGTACCCATCTCACGGAATAATCTACCATTTTGGAATTTGCACTCTTTATCTTAGCCATGGCATCCATGCTTACCTTTTTGGTGCTGTAGTCACGAACGCTTGCAAATACTGTTCCATCATCCTTGATAAGATCTACGTCGTAGGTGATAGTATCCAGTTCCTCGTCATCCTTTTCAATCTTTAATCTTATATAACTGTAGAACTGTGCCGGCATTACTTCATGAAATTCCATTGTCTTGTAGAAGTACGGAAGATAAAGGCCTTCTCCCACATCCTGGCTGATTGCATTAATTGCATTGTCAAACATAGCTATATGGAGGAAACTGTTGTCTAAATCTGAAAGCATGTCCGAATGAAGTTCCATTCTGCAAAGAACCTCTGTCTTGCCCCTTGTGTCCGTGCGTTCATTATCCCAACGTGCGCCAAGAGAAATTGCAGTCCCTCCGCTTTCCTCACGGATATAGGCTTTTCCGTCCTGGGCCTTAAGCTTGTTTCTGATATCCTCCAGATTCAGAACAATCTTTGAAGCTTCAGCGGGATATGCACTGCATTCCGCATGTTTTTCCCACTCGCCTTCTTCATTGCAACTCATGTAGGTAATATCGTAATGATCTCCTTTATTTTCTACAATCGATTGAATCTCTTTTGTTTCTTCTTTCCCAGTGATGCAAGGAGTATAAAAAATCAAGTTATCAATTCTTATGTCGGTGCCATAATACTGTCGCATAAGTTCACAGGACATCTCCACATATGTCGTTCCAGGAATTATATTCTGCCCCAGAATCACATGATCACTAAGCACCCAGTTTTCAAGAGGCGAAACCTTAGTAGTATAGATATCCCCATACATTGTTTTTGCACTGAGCCTATCAACAAAGGCTGCCATTTTTGCTGTTTTCTCGAGAACATATGCATCCTGCTTGTCCTCAAAATACCAATAGGACTTTTTCTCAAGCGGATAAAAAGGGAGTCTGAACTTCTTTACCTGTTTGCCCTCATATATCTTTTCCCACTTGACCTCAGCGCCTTTGACATATAATCCGCAGAGTTCAAATGCGCCCGGAAAGTCTCTATTTTCCTGGTATTCCATGAGCTTCTCCTCTGCCATTCTTGTAAACTTTCTCTGCTGGCTTTCGGTGATTTCATCTGCTTCCCTGTTCTGTTTACTTTCAGAAACAATTCTGTAGGAACCGTAGCAAATTCCAAATCTGTTGAGGTTTTCATATTCTGTATTCTTTATATATTCAAGTTTTGAGATAAGATCCTTGGAATCTTTTACAATCAGGGCAATTCTCTCACCATAATGTCCTCTGCAGATATTGGAGGTGTAGCAAAGGGAATCAATATCTGTTTCTTTGTTTTCAAGAGTTTCGATTGTACGATCCACAAGAGTTTTCAAAAGCTCTTTCTTTCGTGCAGACAGTGTAAAAATCCTCACCTCATCAGGATGCTGAGTTTGTTTAGTCTTTGTGATATTTGCTTCTGAGGGTGCCTCCTCCAGTACTACATGGCAGTTTGTGCCGCTGAAGCCAAAGGAATTTACTCCTGCTCTCCTGGGAGTATCAAGCTTTTCCCATGTTCTTTTTTTATCATTTATATATATTGGAGACCCTATGAAATTGATAAATTTGTTGGGCGTATCAAAATTGATGCTGGGAAGCATTGTCTTATTTTCAAGCATTTTTATGACCTTTATCATGGAGGCTATACCCGATGCTCCAACAAGATGACCGATATTAGGCTTTACTGATCCCACTCCACAAAACTGTTTCTTTTCAGTATAACTGCGAAACGCGTTGGTCATCGCCTTAATCTCAATGGGGTCTCCCAGAACTGTTCCTGTTCCATGAGCCTCTATATACTGGATGGATTCAGGTTCAACACCTGCATCCTCCCAGGCATCCTTTAAAAGTTGCTGCTGTGCATCTACATTGGGTGCTGTCAGTCCGTTTGAAGCTCCGTCATTGTTTATCGCACTTCCCTTGATCACCGCATGAATGGGGTCTCCATCTTCAAGCGCCTTATCCAGCGGTTTTAATAGAACTACTCCAACGCCTTCTCCCCAGGTAGTTCCTTTCGCATCATTGTCAAAAGTTCTGATCATATCATCCTGAGTCTCAATGCTCTCAAGTTCCTTGAGTTGAGTTGAGAATACCGTCGGTGAATAAATAAAACTGGAAAGGCCACCACAAATTGCCATTTCGCACTCACCATTACAAATTGCTTTGCAGCCCTGATGTACCGATACAAGGCCTGAAGAGCAGGCTGTATCAATAACCATGCTGGGTGCCTTGAAGTCAAATATATAGGACAGTCTGCCCGCAAGAACTCCAGGCCAGGTTCCTGTAACCACCATCGGATCCGAAGATGCAACCTGTTTGTACTTTATTTCTTCAATATGGTCAACTCCGACAAACACACCGACTTTCTTGCCATAAATGCTTTGCCCACTGAAACCACCGTCTTCTATTGCTTCGTACGCACATTCCAAAAAAATTCTCTGATCCGGATCCATGGCCTTTGCTTCTCGTGGAGCTATGCCAAAGAATTCCGCATCGAATTTATCAATGCTGTCAAGATATCCCCTGTGCTGATATTCGATATCGATATTGCCCTCAACGTCCAGACAATCATCCTGAATAAGCTCTTTCATATAGAAATTCTTAAGGAAATTATCTACCATGGGATATCTTTCCTTAGGAAAATCCCTGATGCAGTTGCGTTCCTGCAATAGAGTTCCCCAGTACTGATCCAGATCGTCAGCCAACGGGAATTTTCCTGACATACCGATTATTGCGATGTCCTTATTTCCTGTTTTCGAGTTGTTCTTTTCCAGTTCTAGCAGGTATTCTTTCGCTTCATCTTTTGTCAGACTATGATTATATACCTGTTGTAATATATAGTTTTTCAACGAATTCATAACATTAACTCCTTACGATAGTTTCATAACAGCATCGCTTACCATGATTTCGCGATTTTCCAGCTGTTCAAGGATCTTATCGATGTCTTCCAACATACCAATGTCTTCCCTCGCAACAGGCGTTTCCTTAGGCTGATGATCGTTTAGTCTGTCAATATAAGCCGCCATCTTTTGAATAGTAGGGTATGTATAAACCATCGTTATATCTAACCCATCAAAGCTTTGATTTAGTTTGGTCAGGAGGCGAACCGCCATAATGGAATCTCCGCCAAGCTGATCAAAATTTTCATTTATGCTGATGCTTTCATTGCCAAGGACATCACGCCACGCCCTGGCAACAATCTTTTCTGTCTGTGTAAGAGAATCTGAGCCTTCAAAAATAATATCCTGTTCTTTAACAAGCTTTTTTTCCGATTTTCTAAGCAAAAAGCTCTTTGTCTGTCGATGATTCTGAACATCTGAGAACAAAGGCTTATTGATCAGTTTTTCAAGGACTACTTTGTTGGGAGTACCAATGACCACAACCTTTTCCTTACATCCGTAGGTCATGATCTTTTCAAGAGCATCCAATGCTTTTGAAGGTTTCAGCTTTTTGAAGCTGTGCTTATCATCTGAAAGATTCGCTTTTGCAGACATTCCTATTTCATCCCAGGCAGCCCAGTCTATCGCAATAACTCCTTCTTTTTCCTGGGCAAAACCGTTCAGATATGCATTTGCTGCAGCATAATCAAATTGGCCTGCCCCACCTGTAAGAGCAGATATAGAAGAATAGACTATGAAAAAGTCAGTTCCATCTTCCTTAGTAAGTTCATACAAAAGCTCTGCTCCGACTGCCTTTGGTGCAAACACTTCCTGAACTTCACTTGCACTCTTCATAAGAATCAGATTATCTCTTACAATTCCGGCGCTATGAATGATTCCATTTATCCTGCCATGTTGCTCTCTGATTGTCTCAAGTTTATTTTCAAGTTCTTCTCTATTGGTAACATCACATTGCGAATATGAGATATTACTACTATCTTCCCGTTTTATATCAAGAGTATTTCTTCGTCCAAGAAGAACAACTTTCCCTCCTGCGGCTGCAATACGTCTTCCAGCTGCCATTCCAAGGTCTCCGCTTCCTCCGGTTATGATATATGCGCCATCTTTCTGCAACTTTCTGTCCGCACTTCCGAACACCTCTTCAGACCTTACCGACTTGAGTACCTTTGTGTATCTGATTCCGTTTCTGTACGCACATTCACCAACAAATTCCTGATTTCGTATCTCTCTGACTATATTTTCCGGCTCAGTGTTCCTGTCCCAGTCGATAAATCTGCACAGCATATCCGGGAACTCCTGCATCACTGTAATTGATGCTCCTTTAAGTGCCGTGTTTTCCGGCAAAATCTCAGTATCTGTATCAACAACTTTATCCGCAGCTCCTGATATAAGAACAATTTCTGTCCTAGAGCTGATTCCGGCCTTCTCCACTTTTTTTACAAGATCGAGCAGCTCATATACAGACTCTTTTCCAGAAAAAGCAGCGATAATCACTATTCTGGAAGCAGCTTTACAGTTATTAAGTACTGCTTCGCAAGAATGAGTAAACGCAAACTCTGCCGAGGCAAAACTTTCTTTTACCAGATTCTCTATACGTTCCGAGACTTTCTCGCCCCCTGAAATGCAGATATACTTTTTCTTCTGGGGTGATTCCTCCTGCGATCCCAAAGGCATCTCTATCCATGTAAGTCTCGAAAGCTGTACAGGCGAAGTTTTTTCAAACGCATCCCCTGCCTCAGTTATTCCCTTTACGATAAAATCTTTAATATTGCAAAAGACTTTTCCAGCTGTGTCATACAAGCTGACATCCACGCGGATCATAGAGTCTTTAACTTCTTTGATTACTGTGTCCGAATAAAACGAAAGTGGCATGTTTTCATATAGTTCAAGCTCCGCAAAGGAGAAAGGAAGATAAGTCCCCTCGCCAGCAATAGCGTTTACCACGTTCATTGCCCTATCAAGTGCAGGCGCATAAATCCTTGTCTTTTGTGCCTCAAATGCCGACGCCTCAGGAATACCGAAGTAAGTTTCATATTCCGACTCAGAGATTTTGCAGACTTTTCGTTCCAAATCAGTCCAGTGCTTTCCAATATCCACGGTAATGCTTCGTTCTTCTACTGCTTCACCCTGATCATCTGATTTTATCTTTTTAATCTCATTTCCTTCTTTATCTGAAAATCCTATGCTTCCAATGGCATGAAGAATCCACTTCTCGTCATTATCCTTGTTCTCAAAGCTTCCGATCTCGAAGATGATATCATCCTCCTGCCGCCTTAAGCTAAAGATTACTTTTCGCGCTTCTCCTTTGTTAAGAACCACCGGCTGTAAATAAAACATATTCTTTATAGATACTGTTTTCATCTCTTGGCTTAACTGATCAAGAATTGAAAACAGACTCGCAATATAAGCTGTCCCTGGAAGAATATACTTCCCATTTACCTTGTGTTCTCTTAAAACCCAATGACTTTTTTCAGAAAACTCAGTCTCATAAACCATCAGGTTTCCAGTTCGAACTAGACATTTATCGATTAGGGAATCCTTATTGCTACTGTCTGTAGGAATCCAGCACCTTGTCCTTTTGAAGGGATACACGGGAAGTTCACATCTGTGAACCTCAATGCCTTCATAAAGAATTTCCGGAAGAAGTGCTGTACCCTCCAAGTAGAGGCTTCTTATCTTTTCAATCACACTCTCTTCGCGAAATTCCATGAACAGGAGACTCAGCTCCTGCATTTTCTGCTCTTGTTGTCTGCTGATATTTCTATCAATTTTGGAAAAAGCGGTTTTGCCGGAAGCAATCACTTTTTCCAACTCATTCACAAGTTCTTCCTTGCTGCAGACCATCAGGGAAATTCTATATTCGTAAGAATATCTTCCTGACATAGCTGTATAGCATATATCCGAGAGACTATCACTGCTTAGCCGAATCTGCTCAAAATTGTTCCTGCATAGTTCAAGAAGTACATCAGGATTTCTTGCGGATAAGACAAACAATTGCTTTTGTTCATTCTCATCTTTTTGCTCATATGTAGAAGCCTTATATTGTTCTAAGACCATGTGGCAGTTGGTTCCTGCAAGTCCGAAACTGTTAATACCGCACAGATAAGGCCTGTCTTTTTCCGAAAGCTTTTCATAGCTGTCAGTGACATACAATGCGGAATCTACAAAATCAATATTTCTGTTCGGTCTTTCAAAATGCAGTGATGGGGGAATCACCCCTGTTTTCAGAATCTCAACAACCTTAAAAAGTCCCGCAATTCCTGCCAGATTATCAAGATGCCCTATGTTGGTCTTTACTGATCCCACTCCGCAAAAACTTTTTTTGTCCGTGTATTTGTTAAACGCTTTTGTAAGGCCCTCAACTTCAATGGGATCTCCCAGTCTCGTTCCAGTTCCGTGGGTCTCGACATAATCAAGATCTTCCGGATCAATTCCGGACATTTCCCATGCACGGCATATCGCATCCTGCTGTGCCACAGGGTTTGGTGCCGTAACACCAATGCTATTTCCGTCGTTATTTACTGCATAGCCACGAATAACAGCATGAATATGATCTCCGTCTTCTATAGCTTTTTTTAGATCCTTTAGGATGATTACTGCACATCCCTCACCAGAACTAATTCCATCTGATGAATCATCAAAGGTCTTCAACAGATCCCTTGAGGACCTTATTCCAATCTCGTTATCTAGTCCTTCCATAACAGGAAAAATATCCGCTTTAACACCACCCGCTATGGCCATATCAATCTGGCCGTTTCTGATGGCATCACATGCAGCACAGACTGCCGTGAGTGCTGATGAACAAGCTGTATCGATAATCATTGCAGGCCCATGAAGATCAAAGTAATATGCAATCCTTCCAGCCATGACCGATCTGATATTTCCAGGAACTGAAATTTCGCTGTAACGCTCCGGTATTGCCTTTTCAACGAGAACGCTGTATTCCACAGAAAGATCTGCGCTTTGCCCTGCGTATACACCGCATCTTGCACCCTTTAGCGATTCATTTGCATAGCCTGCATTTTCAAGTGCATGGTATACCGCTTCAAGGAACAGTCTCTGCTGCGGATCTGTAAAACAGGCCTCATTATAGGAAATCCCAAAAAACTCATGATCAAAGCAACTAATGTCTTCGCTATATCCAGCTCTGCATACTCGTTTATTTCCCGGAATATAGTCCTTTACTGCTTCGAATCTCTTTAAAGGAATTTCCCTTACCAGATCCCGCCCCTTAAGAAGTGCGTCAAAGAAATCCTTCGTCTCTTCTGCATTTGCAAAGGAGCCCGTCATACCGATTATTGCGATTCCATCACTTTGTTCTTTTTTTTTCTTCTCATTTTCATTAACGGAAATTCCTGAAAAATCTAATAAATAATCAATCATATGTCCATTTGTAACCCTTTTCTAATTCATTCAGCTAGATATCAATCTACTGTATAGTCTATGAACATCTCATTTGTTCGCGTCTCATTAAAAATCTGTGCAAATCTCTCCCGCTGCTCTTCAATTGGAGTTCCCTTAGTTTTGAATACGCTCTTCAACATATCCAAAGCCTGAAGCATTTGGTCCTTAGTAGGTGCCTCCTTGGTTTCATCAAGCTTGCCCTGAAGTGCTTCAATCTCCTTGTAGGGTGCAGATACACCCTTTTCGTATTCTGCTTCATCCCAATTGTTATTTCTTGTACATACAGCAATCGCCATACACCTTGAAACAACTGTGGGATCTCCGTACTTCCAGGAAAGTCTGCCCAACAGATTCTCAATATCCTGAGCATTATCCAGTGAGAAAGAGATGTCAGGTCCTATATCGGACTTAACTATATTTGCAAGGATTCTCTTAGGTCCGAGTTCAACATAGGAATGGATGTTTAATGTCTTTATATAATTCATGGAATCAACCCACTGAACAGGTGATACGATCTGTTTTGTGAGGTTCTTTACGATTTCATCCTTTGATTTATAGGGCTTTCCAGTTACATTGGAGATCACGGGGATCCTAAACTCATTAAACTCATACTTCAAAAGCTCTTCCTTAAGTTTTTCAGCGGCTGACTCCATGTAGGGCGAATGGAAAGGTGCGCTGACATTGAGATATTTAACTGTTGCATCTGTGCCCTCGAGTTCTGCGGCAACCTTATCAAGAACCTTCTTTGAACCTGAAATTACTGTCTGCTTCAAAGAATTATAATTTGAGATCGATACTGTTGCTTCCTCTGTGGAATACTTATCACACAGTTCCTTGAGCTTATCGCTATCGAAACCGATGACTGCTGCCATGCATCCATCCTCACAGGCTGCTTCCTGCATGAGCTTACCTCTTTTTCTTACGATTCTGACAGCATCCTCAAAATCCATAACTCCTGCAATGAGAAGTGCAGTATACTCACCCAAACTGTGTCCTGCGACTACAGAGGGTGTAAGATCATACTTTTTGCCAAATACCTTGTATAATGCATAGCTATAAGTGAGAATTGCAGGCTGAACATTGCTGGTCAATGTAAGCTCTGCAAGATCTCCCGAAAAGCACAGCTGACTCAATGAGAATCCGAGAACCTCATCTGCTTTGTCAAAAATTTCTTTTGCCTCCAGGTAGTTATCGTATAATTCCTTTCCCATTCCAATATACTGAGAACCTTGTCCTGAACATAAAAATGCTAATCTATTCATTTTTTTCTCCTACTTTTTATTCTATGATTACACCTGTTAAGGTGTCGTTAAATGCTTCAAATATTTTTTCTGAAAATTCATTTATGACACAATTCTTATTGGTGATCATGCGGTAATGCAGATTTTCATCATCATCATTGACACACATGCACATGTTCATCAACTCAAGGTTACTGCAGGTAGGATTTCTATTGTATGTGTATGATAGGAAAACACTCTTTTCATCCCTACCGCTGGCCTGTTTCACATCCTGAACACGATAGACCTCAGCAGCTTCCTGGCCTTTCCTATAAGCATTTGACGCTCGTCTTAACAAGTCTTCAAAACTATGTGTTTCTTTAAGATCCACCTGCTTTTCGATTCCTTCTTCATCGGAGATAAGGCATTGTATATAGATGTCTCGTTCTCCTGTGATCTTTGCACCAATAAAGGCGTATATTGCAAACATAATCTCTTCAATCTCAAGCTTTTTCTTTTCACAAATCCTTTTAAGTACCTTGAGCTCCTGCCCTTTAATGCTTCCCGTCTGAATAAACGGTTTGTAGCCTTCCTTCAGCCGGATTCCTGCAACAGGCATTCGCTTTTTTTCAATCTCCTTGTCCACATACAGCCTGGATCTAATAAGTTCTGCAGTCATCCTTATGGTAGGATTTGAAAACATCTCTGCCAGACTTATTACCTCCGGAAATTTCTCATCAATCCTGTAAAAAATTCTAACAAGAAGCAATGAATTGCCTCCGGTTTCAAAGAAATTGTCGTCCAGCCCCAAGTACTCTCTGGAAAGAACTTCCTTCCAGGTATTCCAGATAAATTCCTCCTCAGGATTATCAAAGTTAATCTTTGCTGAAGGTGGATTGTCATACTTCGTATTTACTGCAATCTGCAACTGGCAAAGGCTTTTTCGATCCACTTTTCCGTTTGGAGTCGAAGGTAACTTTTCAAGATAAATGAAGTCTTTGGGAATCATGTAGAACGGAAGATTCTTATTAACTCTGGCATAGAGCCTTGTGTTCTCGATTTCCGAGTCCGACGAATAGAACGCCAGAATGTAATTTTCATTAGCACTTTTATCCTGTTTTAAAATACATGCGCAGCTATGCACATCAGGATCTACTAGGATGCTTTCTTCAATTTCTCCAAGTTCTACTCTATATCCCCTTACCTTGACCTGACCATCGTCTCTTCCAAGGAAGTCCAGATCACCGTCACTGTTCCAACGCGCTTTGTCACCGGTACAGTACATGATCTCGCCCTCTACAAAGGGATTTGATACAAATCTTTCCTCTGTCAGTTCAGGGTTATTAAGATATCCTTTTGCTACTCCCATCCCTCCGATATAGAGGTCTCCCACAACATTATCTGGAAGTATATTTTTGTCCTTATCTAGCACATATAGCCTGGTATTTCCTATAGCTTTTCCAATGGTTATTGGCTTATCCTTCTCAAGCTTTTTTATCGTGCTCCATACACAAGTTTCCGTAGGGCCGTAAACATCATAGATTTCAGTATCACCGGTTACTATCTCCCTCAGCTTTCTGAATGTACTTTCCTTAACCGGCTCACCTCCAAGAAGATACGTACTAATTCCTTCCAGTAGTTCTCCTGCCTTCTTGTTTTCCATGAACATCTCAAGTCTTGAAGGAGTGCTCTGCATGATACTGACATTGTTTTCCCTGATCAGCGCCCCAACTTTGCCCACATCTAGTTGTTCATCCTCGGTGGCAAGAACTATTTCCATGCCTTGCGAAAGCGGAATAAGCGTCTCCAGTACAAAGATATCAAATGATATTGTGGTAAGGCACAGTATCTTTTGGTCCTGCGAAAAATCGATTTCTCTGCACATTGCCTCTATGAAGTTCACCACATTACCCTGCTTAAGCATTACTCCTTTGGGCTTCCCTGTTGAACCTGAGGTGTAGATCACATAGGCCAAATCCTCATAGGAAACCTCCACTTCAGGGTTGTCAGTTGGAAATGAATTTATTGTCACATCTTTAATAGAAATCTGAGTCACACGGTTTTTCAGAAGTGGGGTCTGGTCATAACTTTCAGATTCCTGATCTGTCAAGAGAAGTCTACACTTACTGTGGCTTAACATATACTCCACTCGTTCTTGTGGATAGCTAGGATCGATAGGCACATAGGCACATCCTGTCTTAAGCACCGCCAAAACCGACGCTATCATGTCTAAATCCCTGTGCATCATGATTCCAACAAGTTCGCCTCTGACAGCTCCCTCTGAAATAAGCTTCCCTGCTAACTGATTTGCCCTTTTATTCAGCTCCTCATAAGAGATGCTTCTTCCTTTACAGGTAATCGCTGTTCGTTCTCCAGATAACTTCACTCTATTTTCAAATTTCTCTTGTACGGAGCGAGCCTCAAGCAGCATCTGTTTTTCCGCACAATTGCTTCTTGCAAGAATTTCAGATTTCCTTCGGCTGTTAAGCACAGGAATTGCACTAACGCTACAGTTCCTTTCAGCAACCACCAGATTGTTTAGCACCGTCTCATAGCTATCCAGCATCTTTGCAACAGTCTCTGCCTCAAACAATTCGGTGCTGTACTCCATATCCAGAAGAAGTCCCTCGCTATTTTGAACTGCGTATAATGTCAAGTCGTATTTGGATGTTCCTCTAGTAACCTCCAACGGCCTAATGGTCATACCCTCACATTCCATAATTGCCTTATCCATGTTTTGCAAAATCAGCATGGTCTCAATGAGCGGAAGTCTGGTCCCGCTTCTTGATATAGGTAGCTCTGCCAAAAGGTCGTTAAAGCTATAATTGCTATGTGACATCATCTCAAGTGTTTTTTCATATACATTTCTTATAAATGAAAAGACATTCTCATCTTCCTTTACAATGTTTCTCATGGCATAAACTGAAATAAAAGGGCCCACAAGCTCCTCTGTTTCTTCAATTTCTCTGCCTGAACTTACAGTACCTAAGATAATGTCATTCTGTCCCGTATAGCGACTAAGGGTGATATACATCGCTGAAAGCAGAATGCTGTACAGTGTCAAACCTTCGTTTTCTACAAAGTTAATCAGCTTTCTGTAAAGCTCATTTTTTAGCAAAATCCTTTCATTTGAACCAATGAATTTTCTGTCTTTGCTTCGTTTATAGTCTGTCGGGAGATTCAAACTGAAATTTCCGTTTTTCAGTTCATTTAACCAGTAAGAATTATCCTGCTTTCTTCCTAGCATCCATTCGGAATAGTCACGATATTGATATTTCGGAGGAGGAAGCACCTCCCCTTTGTAAAGTCTGATGAATTCACTTTTTATTATTTCTTCACTGATTCCGTCACTGATGCAATGATGCATATCCCAGAAGAGTATGTATTCCTTGTCCCCGATGTAATAAAGATACGCTCTGAAAAGAACATCTTTCTCAAGGCTAAAAGGCCTGATGCATTCCGTAAGGATATCATTTATAGTCCCTCCGAGTGCTTCTCTTATTTCAAAGGGAAGTTCTCTCTTATCCCATATCTTCTGAACAATCATCTCGCCGTCAAACATTAGATTTGTCCTAAGTGCCTCATGTCTGTCCAAAATAATCTGAAGTGAAGTTCTTACCTTCTCCTCATCTACATTTCCTCTTAAAAGGAATGCTAATGGCATGTTATACAGAGGGGTGTTGCTTGCTGCTTCTGCATAAAAAATTCTTTTTTGAACCATGGACGCTCCATAGGCAGCCTTTTTATCCGCATGCTTTAAAGCTTCAAAGACAATTTTAGTATCTGAATTCTTTGAAATATACTCAAGCTGGCTGACAATGGTTCTGTGGATAAAAATATCCTTTACCTGCATTTCAATTCCAAAGACTTGCTTTATTCTGTAAACAAGTTTCGCTGCCTTTAGAGACTGTCCTCCCAGTCTGAAGAAATCCTGGTCCACGCCTATATTTGTTTCAGTAATTTCAAGAACCTGTGTCCATAACTCTGCAAGCATTATTTCATCTGCAGTGTAGGGATGTTTAATCTCATCCTTTATGGCAACATCCTGCATTTCCTCAAGAACTCTTTTATCTATTTTTCCGTTAACAAGTTTTGGAAGACTCTCTAGCTGGCACAACAAAGAAGGCACCATATAATAGGGAAGATATTTATCCAGATAGTCGATGAGTTCCTTGTAAAGATCTTTTTCCGATTCTGCTACATAGTAAGCCGCAATTATTTTTTCTCCGGTACTTCCAATCTTCGTAACAACAGCTGACATCATTACTTCAGGGTAGGAATTGATGATCTCCTCTATCTCCTTGAGATTGACTTTCATTCCTCTGACTTTTACCTGATAATCCTTTCGTCCGACGCAGTATAGGCATCCCTTTTCGTCCAGATAGCCGATATCTCCTGTTCTGTATTCAGCTCTGATATCGTCGAGTTTTACAAAATTCTTTTTATTTTGATTAGGGTTATTAAAGTACCCATAAGTTGAATGATCGGTGATTACATGAATCTCACCGGCCTCGCCCGGTGCGCATTCCCTACCTTCTTCATTCAATATCTTTGCGCAGGTACCCGGAAGAGGAAAGCCTACGGGAATCTCGCTTTTTTCCAAATCCTCTGGTCGTAACCTGTAAAAGAATCTGATCATACATGTCTCGGTTGCCCCATATAGGTTTACCAATTGAACCTGGCCACAAAAGGCCTTCATGCACCTTCGCAGGTCTTCACTTTCAACCGGTTCTCCCGAAAGTAGGATATACTTTAGATGAGGCATCATTCCTGTTCTTATCTCACCAATCCACCCACGATACAGAGTAGGAACCGTATGAATATGTGTTATTCCTTTTTCATGCAGGAAATCCGCAAGCTTAATGCTGTCATAAATCACATCATCCTCAGGAATACAAATGGTTCCACCCGACATGAGCGGTAAAAAGATATCCCTTAACACTGAATCAAAGGTTATGCTTGCAAGCATACTCACCCTTATCTTCTCATCAATCTTAAATTCGCTTTTTTCCCATTCTATGAAATGCAGAACGCTTTCCTGACTCCCCAGGATTTCCTTGGCATCCGCCGTGGAACCCGAGGTATGGTAAATATAGCACTTGTCATTGTACTTTAAGGGAAAATTTATATTTTTATCAAAATCCGGTGTACCCAGGTTTTCGATTAGAAGATTATTCTTTTTATAATCATTTTTTGAACAACTAATCAAAACAGTAAGTGTTACACCTACCAATTCAGCAATCTCAGATATCCTGTCCAGATATCTTTCTTCTGTAAAAATATAACGAGCTTCTGTATTTGACAGGACCGTCATCAGTTGCTTGTCAGGCCATTGTGCATGTAGTGGTACAAAAGCATTACCAGAATGAATGATTCCCAAAATATCCGTTGGAATCTCATCGCTTTTATCCTTGAGAATTAGGATCTTTTCATCATAGATTCCCTTCTGCTCAAAGAAGGATGCCTTATGCATCATCTGAGAGACCAACTCTGAATATGTAATCTTTTTATCTTTGTATTCAACCGCAATACTCGTTGGAGCTTCAGCTGCTTGTTTTATTACTTCACTTGATAAACTTTTCGTCAGTAGTCCCATATTATTCACACGTTAGTATTTATCACTTTGTTTTTTTGAAAAAAGTGATTCGAATAAGTGATAATAAGTAAAACAAAACAGCTGATCCTATGATAAACGCCAGATGAATATTAGGAGTGCACTGAGTATCTCCAATCTTAATAAGAATTCCCATCTCCTCACGGAAGCCCAGAATGAATTCCTCAGGAAAATCTTTAAGTCCTATCTCAATAGCCGTTTCTGTCATGATCTGTCTCAAAAGTGCCGCAGAATGAGTGCACGGAAGGAAACACATTACCTTCTGAACCGCATCCGGAAGATGACCAATCGGAACATATGCTCCAACCAAGAAACCGATCGATGCACCAATCAGAATCGAGCACCCTGAAAAAGACTGGGATGAATTAAGAAATGTGCAGGTAAATCCTACAATTGAGCTTGATGACAAAACAGTAAGGAAGATTACTCCGAAAACCTTGAGTGCCTGCTGTGCTGTGAGCAGTTCTCCATCATTTGCCACAATATATATCTCTGCCAGTGCAAAAGTAATCAGAGTCATAATGACGCCAATGGCAATCGAGTTAAGCATATAGGCTCCGATTATCTTGGACTTCTTGACGGGAGAAGTATAGAAATCTCTATAGTTTTTATTCGCTTCATCATTTACCATAACGCCATATGCACCCATGCTGGTTGTCATAGTTGCTGCTGCAATGAGTCCTCCCATTACCCAGCTATTCATGATGAATGCACCATTTATATCCATCTGTATAGAATCTGTCATTGTATCTCCAAGGAAAAGTGCATAGAGAACAATTATCAAAAGAGCTCCGAACAGTGAGAAAAACACTGCCGCCTTATCCCTAAAATATATACTCAAATTCCTTTTTAACATTCCTCTCATTCTCTTATCTCCTTACCTGTAACATTCAAAAATACATCGTCCATTGTTCCGTGAAGTACTTCAAAGGTCTCAAGGACATCATTTACTTTGTTAAGAATTGGAATCGCTTCCTTGGTGTTCTTAAGTTTTACAAAATATGCCTGTCCATTCTTTTCAAAATCAGCATCTAATTCATTAAGCAGTTCTTCCATCTTCTCATCATCGTTTGTAGACATCTTTAATATTTCTGCACTATATTTCTCTTTCAGTTCCAGAGGTGTTCCCTGAACTGCAATCTGACCTCCATCGATGATGACTACTTCATCCGCATCCCTTGACTCTTCCATGTAGTGAGTTGTGAGGAAAATTGTCATGTCATTTTCCCTCTGGAGCTTCAATACTGTCTCCCACACGTTCTTCCTAGTCTGGGGATCAAGTCCTGTGGTCGGTTCATCAAGAAACAGAATTTTCGGTGTATTAAGAAGTGCTCTTGCAATATCTGCTCTTCTTCTCTGACCACCGGAAAGCTTGCCGTAAGGCCTGTCAATAAAATCAATAATGTCTGCTGCCTTAGCGGCTTTTTCAATGGCTTCATTTATTTGAGTCTTATCAGAATAATAAAAGCCAGCTCTCACTCTTAAGTTCTCTCTTACTGTAAGTACAGAATCCAGAAGGCTATCTTGAAAAACAACGCCAATGCTGTCTCGTATCTTCTCAGGCTTCTTTTTAAGGTCATATCCATTGATTGTCACCTCTCCTTCACTAGGCGAAAGCAAGGTACAAAGCATATTAATGGTTGTTGATTTACCTGCTCCGTTAGGTCCCAGAAAGGCAAACAGCTGACCTTTTTTTACAGAAAAATCAATTCCCTTTACCGCCTGAAAATTTCCATATTTTTTCTTTAATCCTTTAACAGATATAATATCATTCATCATAAAATTCCTTTCTTCTTTTAGTTCTGCGCCTGCGGCAAGAATAACTGCTTTTGCGAGTTCCAGTGAAGGATCAATAAATTCACCAGCTATGTCTTGTGTCTGCATAAATATAGGAAGCTCAGTGCATCCCAATATCACTGCCTGTGCACCTTCAGCTTCAAACCTGTTTACAAGTCTTTGAATATCCTGTGAGTCATTGCCATCTTTTCCTGCCTTAATACACCTGTAAATTGCATCTGTTATGATGCCCTGCTGTATATCATCAGGTAATAGAAGCTCTATTCCATTCCTCTCAAATTCAGTTGTATAGATTCCCGACTTTACAGTACCCTCTGTTGCAAAAAGAGCGGCTTTTGTGATCCCTTTTCTTTTTGCTGCGCTTAGCGTTACATCAATCATGCTTAGAATCGGTACTTTTACACTGCTTCTTACCTTATCCAAAAAATAATGTGAGGTATTACAGGCAATAATAATCAGTTCAGCTCCGCATTGTTCAAGTCTTTGTGCACTTTTTTTTAGGTATTTCACCGGGCTTTTTCCGTGGTATAGAATTGCCTT
This sequence comes from Lachnospiraceae bacterium, assembly GCA_029068555.1. Taxonomy (GTDB): domain Bacteria; phylum Bacillota; class Clostridia; order Lachnospirales; family Lachnospiraceae; genus COE1. Next base: position 2,111 of record JAIECJ010000159.1, on the reverse strand, counting down.
GGTTCGATCGGGTATATCCGAATTGCTGTCTATAATGATATGAAGATGCTCACTGTCTTTATCCGCCCGAGTATGTAAAATAATCTTTCTGTACATATCACAGGTTGCCAAAGGGCCCATTCCACCAATGATTCCAATTGTTTTATACCTTGACATCTTACCGCCTCGATCAATACTTTCTAAATCGAAGGTATCTCTGCCTAACTATTTCGCGAGAGGTTCTTCTGTCAAATCTTGAAAAAAATCTGTTCATATGATCTCGAAGCTCACTGCACACAGCTGATATATTATCCCTTGTAACAGCTTCATCTTCCTTTATGATTCGATCTACAATTTTCATTTTTGCTCCCCAACAACATGCCCCATGCTGGCCATGAGGAATCTAGTGTCCATAACACCGATCACTGTTTTAACGCCGTTCACCCAAATTTCACCACCAATAACAGCTTCCTCTAAATTGTGCTTCAACTTAACTTTTGTAAGTGTTTCAACATAAGATTCATCTTTCAATGGATTGGAGGTTCCCCCTTTATCCGTCCACTCGTTAAATAATCCATTATCAGCAAGCGCTGTAATCCTGCGCCTAGCATGATATCTTAAGTAGTTTCCGCAATTAGGACACACAGAATGATTAGCATTTAAAACAGTTCGTAAAATCTTGCCATTGCACTTTTTGCATTCCCGATATTCGGTTTCCATACTATCCCCTTTCCTTCTCTCTTCTACTACAATATATTTATGGATAATATACCTAGAGCGTGTTTGAAAAATGCTTTCTGACAGATGTGCGTCACAATTTGTGGGAGATTTGTGCCAAATGAAGGAGGCGTAGCGGGCTACGGTGACTGAATTTGGTGCAAATATCACGCAAAGTGGGGCGTGCAGATGGCAGGAATGATTTTTCAAACACGCTCTAGCAGCCAGTTAGGTTATTATCCATCTTGTTGCATAAGCTGTCAGAATGTAGGTAACAATTGGATATCTTCTCCTTTCTTGGACTTCGCGTCCGTACAGTAGACTGATAACCAGCTCCTCATTCGCAGCGTTCGTTTTATGCAGGTTGAACTGCCTTAGGTACGTTCGTGTCACACCACAATAGCTTGAATAGGCAATGAGTAAATCTGGTACTTATCCATTGCAATAATCTGAAGGAGTGACAAATTTATGAACGCAGTAGGTATCGATGGTTCAAAAAGGTAAAAGTATGGTTGCTATTATGCGACCTTTGGGTAAAATTGTTTCCACACCTTTTGAAATCAAACACACAACCAGTGACATCAATTCACTTGTTGAACTCATCAACTCTATCGAAGGCGAATCCGGAATTGTATAAGAAGTACAACTTCAGCAGGTCAAAGGCTGAAGAAATCTATTTCTCTTTGTATTTCTTATTTACATGCATTACATATTCTTCCTTTTAACAACACTCCCCCAACTTTTTTCATAATACCTCTATAATACGACATTATATCGACTTATAAAATCACATGGTATGTATCATGTTGTTAAGTATGCACTTTTTTTCACTTCGAGTTTTGTGCTATATTATACTACCTATACATCAATCTAGTTGACATAGAAGATATAAAGTCGTATTATATCGACCATTTACAAATCACTTATTAAATTTTAGCTTATTAGCCGCTTCTGGAAATTCAGGTTGATGAGCCACCCATATACATGCTGAATTGGCAGTCTGCATAACCAGCAATAACGCCAAGACATTTAAACATTTCATTACACCTTTACCGAAGCTTTTTTTTACTTTCATAATCTTATCCTCCAATTATATTTTTTGTATCATACATCTATTGGCAAAATATTTAAACCCAATGTCCATATTTCAACATTTTATGTCCGAACTCTGCAAACCAATTATTCCATAAATTCGAAAATCTAAAAACTCCTTCTCAGACATCAAGTAACCCACATTTAATTACCCGTCCGAAAAGGAGTATAACCTTTTAAAAATATGTATAAATCAAACTGCCATGACTAACACAGCATTAAATTTTCCATCAATAATATAATACTCTAAATATCCATGATATTGATCAGCAATCTTTGAAGCACTTGACTGTCCAATCCCAGGTACTCGGGGTTCTTTTTTG
>JAIECJ010000158.1 GCA_029068555.1 Lachnospiraceae bacterium | reverse complement strand
CTTATCCTGGTTGGTATGGGAATGTTGAAAAAGTGGATGGAGATATAATTTTTGTGTTCGGTTTTGAGGGAATACCTCAATAAATGAATTCTTCGTAGACCATATTGGAAAAACGGAGTTTTTCTTATAGCTATACGAAGTAAAGAATTTTCCTCGATAGCTCAATGGTAGAGCACGCGGCTGTTAACCGCGGGGTTGTAGGTTCGAGCCCTACTCGGGGAGTTTATAATTTACTTTTGGAATTAAGGCATAATGCAATGTATTTTGAATATAATTTAATATGGCGACTTAGCCAAGTGGTAAGGCGTGGGACTGCAACTCCCTGATCATCGGTTCAAATCCGTTAGTCGCCTCTATGTAGAAATGATAAAACTCCGAAATTGCGATTTTGGAGTTTTATTTGCGCATGAAGAGAAACAGGTTATTGTTTTATTTGATTGCATGTAGGAAAGCGAGGTGTGTTAAGAACAATGAATTTGCCGATTTCGGTCACACAAAATGAGTTACTTGAGATACTGTTGAATATTGCACCAGTACGTCCTGTATTTATCTGGGGAGCACCTGGGATTGGGAAGTCTGCCTTAGTGGAACAGTTTGCAGACGAGGTAGGTCTTCCCTGTGTGTCTCTTCTCGGAAGCCAGCTTGCACCAGAAGATATCATAGGAATTCCACAGATTAAAGGAGAGACTTCCGAATTTCTCCCGCCGAAAATGATTGCTCGGAAAGAACCGTATGTGTTGTTTCTGGATGAATTGAATGCGTGTTCCCAGGAAGTACAGAAAGCATTTTATAGCCTGATACACGAGAAAAGGATAGGTGAGTATCATCTGCCGGAGGGAAGTATTGTGATTGGTGCGGGAAATCGCGCACAGGATTCCGCAATTGTCAAGACAATGTCATCGGCGCTTGTAAATAGAATGTTTCATGTGCAGTTAAAAGCAGATCCTGCACAGTGGCTCACATGGGCATATCAAAATGGAATTCATTCGTGGGTTACTGATTATATCAGTCAGAGACCAGATCATTTGTTTATGGAACCACCCAAAACGGAGGAGCCTTATTCAACACCCCGATCCTGGCATATGCTGAGTGACGCATTGAAAGAATATGGTGCGGGCTTGGGTGCTATTTCAGATGAAATGCTTCGCGTAGTTACATATGGCTGTATATCAGCGACGCACGGTGGAATGTTTCTTGCGTTCACCAAACAGCTTGGAAATACCCATCTCCTGTCTGAAATAATTAAAGGAGAAGCAAAATGGCCGTCAAAGCCTGAAGAACGGGATGTGCTTTATTTTCTGGCACAGTCATTTCGGGGAAGACTGCTTCATGATTTGCCTCAGGACAAGCAGAATCTCGGCAAGGATGGACAGTTTCTGGTTCACAGGTCAAAGGCTTTGATGAAAGAACTTTCTTCGCTCAGTTACGAAATTGCCCAGATGGTCATTTCTGCTGATGAGGGGAAGGTACTTCCAGAGTGGTTTATGTTGGAAATTGTGCGGGACTTGCCACGATTAGCGGAGGGCAGACATGGCTAAACAAAATCAGAAAAGGCAAAGTAAAAATGAAGATAGCCTCAAGGCGGGCATTGTGTACCTTAACAGCAATGCTCTTTTCCGTTTGCTTGATAAAGATTTAAACATCAGTGACAGAAATATGCTTGGAAAAAACAGTTATGGGTGTGTATATTCAGACGGAAAAGTCTATCTGAATAAGGATGTATACATGGAACCAAGAGAGTGGGCATATGTAATAGCACATTGCATACTGCACCTTGCTTTTGGGCATTTTGATGCAGAACATATGCCAGGGTATTATGTCGAAACGCAGGGTGGCTGTCATGTATGGAAAGTGCAGTGTAACAAAAATATCTGGAATACAGCATGTGATATTTATATTGCAAAATTTTTACATGATATTAAATTTGGGAAACCTGTCCATGAGAATCCAGTTCTGTATTTTCCGATAGCATTGAATGATGAACGCAAAATTTACCAGTATCTGATGGAAAATAATTATCCAGAGGGAGATATACGGTTTAGCACACTAGCAAGTGGTCGGCTGGATATGATTGGACTGGACAAGCCGCTGGAATACAGCGGCAGCAGACAAAACAGGTACATTTCGCAATTTGCGTATGCGCTGGCATACTCTGTCTCGGACGCTGTCAGCAAAGCTGGCGGACATAATCAGGAAAATGCACCCAATACACCTGCAAGACGCGCAGCGGCATGGTTTATTGACCATTATCCGCTGCTTGGCGGTATTGCGGCACATTTTAAAATAATTGAGGACTATCAATACTGCAACAAAAATGAGATATCTATTGCGGCAATCAGTGTCGTAGATGCGGAAATATATATTAACCCGTCAGTCAGGTACTCGGAGGAAGAGTGGAGATTCGTGCTGGCACATGAATATCTTCATGCAGGGCTGGCACATCAGGAGCGCGCGCAGGGGAGAGATCACTATTTATGGAATGTTGCATGCGATTTTGTGATTAATGGCTGGCTGCACGATATGCAGATTGGTTTGATGCCTGCGTCTGGTCTGTTGTACGATGAAAAACTTTGTAATCTTTCTGCTGAGGCGGTGTATGATGAGATTATTGCAAATCTTCGCAGATATTCAAATTTAGATACATTTCGTGGGTATGGGAAGGGCGATATTATGGGTGGACCCGCGAAAGGCAAAATAGCAGGAAGCACCACAAGTATTGATGAATTCTGTAAAAGTGCCTTGCAGCAGGGGTTGGAATTTCATCAGTCTCAGGGGCGCGGCTTGATTCCTGCCGGACTGATCGAAGAGATACGGGCGTTAGCCATGCCGCCGGTTCCGTGGGATGTAAAACTGGCAAACTGGTTTGATTTATATTTTGATCCATTGGAAAAGTATAGAAGCTATGCGAGACCAAGCCGCCGTCAGGCGTCTACTCCGGACATACCACGTCCGCGCTACCAGACAAATGAAATATTGACTGACGGAAGAACCTTTGGTGTTGTAATTGACACTTCTGGGTCTATGGACACGAAGATGATAGGGAAGGCACTGGGAGCGGTTGCAAGCTATTCGGCAGCGCATGATGTTCCGTTTGCAAGAGTGGTATTCTGTGACGCGCAGGCATATGATGCAGGTTATCTTTCACCAGATGATATAGCTGGGCGTGTATGTGTGCAAGGAAGAGGTGGTACAATTCTGCAGCCGGGTATTGATTTGCTTGAACAGTCATGTGATTTTCCGAAGGATGGACCTGTCTTAATCATTACAGATGGAATGATAGAAGAACATATTGTCATAAAACATGAACATGCATGGCTGCTCCCGGCAGGGAACAGACTGCCTTTTCATACGAAAGCATCAATATTTTATTTCAGATAATGTGACTCATTCATCTGAGAGTAAACAACAAAAACATTAATTTGTAAAAAAAATTGACTTAAGGAGGAGAAGATTGTGAGAGTACGTATTTTAGCATGTATTCAGGCAGCAGTTTTGGTTTTGTCATCGTTTCAGACAATGGCAGGTACGATTTCGAATGACAATCAGGTATTGGTAATTGAAACAGAGACGGAGACCAAAACGGAAGAGGAGCTGTTTTCAGAAACCGAGGCTTTTTATGATATGACGGAAGGGGATTGCGGAGAAGCGGGTAACGAAGCGGAAGATGAGACGCTTTCGGAAACGGAGAACGAGACGAAAACCGAGGACGAGACGAAGACGGAAACCGAGGACGAGACGGAGACGGAAAGCGAAGACGTGACGGAAACGGAGACAGAAGTGGAAAAGGAATCAGTCTCAGAAGATTATGACGAAGCCGAAGATGAGACGTAGAAGGAACACGCA
>JAIECJ010000157.1 GCA_029068555.1 Lachnospiraceae bacterium | reverse complement strand
TTTGCACACAAAATGCTAAAAGGCAAGCATTTTGGCGCACGATTCCCACTACTTTGGTGTAGGTGTGAACAGTAACTTCATTCCGTTCCGGTAACAAATAAATTTTTTAATTCCCTTTTAATGCATCCAGATTCGTGCTACAATGAATTTTATGGATAATCTGGAAAAAATACTGAAAAATTATATATATAATAATGAAATTATACTGGGTGTGACAGCCAGCAATCCCCGAGACAGGGAAAAAATTCAGAAACTCCGCATACGGCCAGTGCGCAAGAAGGAGGAGCTATTATATCAGGCGGAGAGCTTTGTGGGGGCAAAGGCATATCACCGGAATATACCAAAAGAGGAGCTGCCATCTGTTCTTGTCAGCGCGATGACGGAGGACTTCAGACAGCTTGAGCTGGAATCCGAGCGGCACAGGCTCACTGTGCTTGTCAGCAAAAAAGGTAAAGTGACCATAAGAGAAAAAGAGAAGTCTGCGGCGGACGTGCGGACAGACGGGAATGATTTCGCACATAATAGGCAGAAGCAGTACATCCTTCCGCAGGACAAGCCGGTTCCGTTTCTGGTTGAGCTTGGTGTACAGACGCCTGACGGTAGAATTGTGAACGCAAAATATGACAAATTCCGGCAGATAAACAGATATCTCGAGTTTGTCAGGGATATTCTGCCGAACCTGCCCCGAGTGGAAGAAAGGACGCTAAACATCATTGATTTTGGGTGTGGGAAGTCTTATCTGACGTTTGCTTTGTACTACTATCTGAAGATAATGAACGGATATAATATATGTGTCATCGGCCTTGACCTGAAAAAAGACGTTATCGAGAGATGCCAGGCACTTGCGGATAAATTTGGATATGATGGGTTAAAATTCCTGGTAGGGGATATCGGTTCCTATGAAGGCGCAGGGCAGGTGGATATGGTGGTTACATTACACGCCTGCGATACGGCAACGGACTATGCGCTTGCAAAGGCGGTAAAGTGGAATGCAGGTGTCATTCTGTCTGTGCCATGCTGCCAGCACGAACTAAACAGACAAATTGCCTGCGACGAGCTGGCGCCAGTGCTGCGGTATGGGCTGATTAAGGAACGCATGGCGGCGCTGATAACAGATGCCGTCAGGGCAAATCTGCTTGAGTCACAGGGATATGACACACAGATACTTGAATTTATTGACATGGAGCATACGCCCAAAAATATTTTAATCCGGGCAGTCAAAAAAAATCACATAAAATACCACGCAGGGACAAAAACGCAAGAGGAGCTGGCAAGGCTTAACGAACTGCTGCATATCAGCCCCACTTTTCAGACACTACTTGATACAGAATAAAAAGCAGGACAAAAATATGGAGATTGTGTATGAAGAAAGTTATCAGTAAACTGGCTGTCTGCATTGTGGTTTTTGTGATCACACTTTTTGTGAGCAGCAGTATCTATAATAAGGGAAACGAGGAGCTGACCGCGAGCATGGAACAGGCATCCCTTCCGCTTGTGCATATCACGGCGAAAGGGATTGCGTACAACTGTCTTCACGGATTGAAGCAGGAGATGGATGGCAGTTTTTTCAGAGATACTATCACTCCGCTCGAGGATGGCAGAACATTAAATTTTGTAATAGATAAGTACGGAAACAGCATCAAAACGATCTATTTTGAGGTCAGGAGCATCGACGGGACGCGACTCGTCGAACGGACAAAGGTCAACGATTACAAGGAGAATGACGAAAGCATACAGGCCGCTGTCACCATCAAGGATTTGATCGAGCCCGGCGTGGAGTACAACTGGATTTTGCTGGTTGAGTCGGAGAGGGAGACAATCCGATATTATACACGAATCATTGACGGGGAAGATGCATACAACACTTATGAGAAGCTGGCTTTTGTGAGGGATTTCCACGAAAAGACATTTGACAAGGAGAAAGCGTCTGAGCTTGTCACTTACCTTGAGTCGAACTACAGGGGGGACAATACGACGTTAGCCCGTGTGGACATTCACAGCAGCTTAAAGCAGGTTACCTGGGCGGATTTGCGGGTCAGCCAGATCGGGGAACCACACTATATTATCAGTGAGATAGAGACACAGACAGCTTCCATCAAGGTAGACTACAGAGTACAGACCTTGGAGGGAACGAGGCGCCATGAATATAACGTTGTGGAATTTTTCCGCATAAGGTATACGCCGGAGCGGATATACCTGCTGGACTACGAGCGCAGCATGAACCAGATATTTGACCCTGGCGCTGACATTTACGGCGGTAATAAGATTATGCTTGGCATCAGGGACAGCCAGGTGGAGATGATGGAGAGTGACGGCGGGCTTAATCTTGCTTTTGTAAACGAGAACCAGCTGTTCTGCTACCACGCGGCGGACAAAAAGATTGCCGGGCTTTTCAGCTTTTATGACGGTGATGACGAGCGGAGCAATTACAATAACCATGACATCAAGATACTAAATGTGGATGAAACGGGAAATGTCTGGTTTATAGTTTACGGCTACATGAACCGCGGCAGGCATGAGGGAAGCATCGGAATCGAGGTTTGCGAGTACAACGGCATGCTCAACACTGTAGAGGAACTGATTTTTATTCCGTACAACAAGTCCTATTTTACGCTCAAGACAGATATGGATCAGCTTTCTTTTATCAATAAAAATGGTGTGTTTTATATTTATCTGGACGGCTCTATTCTGGCAGTTGACCTGCTCAACCGGACGTGTGACGAGATCGCGGGCAATCTGCAGCAGGGAAGCTTTCAGGTATCAAACACGAACAAAATGCTTGTGTGGCAGAACTCGCCGGATGCTTATGACTGTACGAGACTGATACTGATGAATTTAAATACCGGTAACAGGCAGGAGATTCAGACGGAGAATCAAAACAGAATGCTTCCGCTTGGGTTTATTGGGGAAGATTTGATTTACGGCGTAGTAGCATATGATGATATCCGCATTGATTTTTCCGGATCTGTCACGTTCCCAATGCACAGTGTCTATATTCAGGATGAGCGCGGCGAAGTGCGCAAGACATACAGACAGGATGGTGTTTATGTGACCGATGCGGCGATAGAGGACAATCTTATTACGCTTACAAGAGTTGTGAAAGATGAGAATGGTGACTACAGCAGTACAACGGATGATCAGATTGTGAACAATCTGGTGGAGGAAGGCGGTTATAATTCGTCGGAGGTGGTGGTCACACAGTATTATGAAAAGATTGTACAAATCGTCCTGAAAAACGCGCTTGAGGTGAAAAAACCGAAAAGCACGAAACCGCTGCAGGCACTGTTTGAGGGCTCGAGGGTGCTCGAGGTTACCATAGAAAATCCGGTCAGCCGTTACTATGTGTACGGAAAGTACGGAATTGACGCGACATTTACCCATGAATCGGACGCAATTAATCTGGCATACAGCATCAGCGGAACGGTTGTTAACCAGAATGGCAGCTATATCTGGAAAAAAACAGCGAGAAGCACCAGAAACCAGATTATGGCGATTACCGGAAATATAGTGAGTGAGGGCAGTTCGCAGCTGGCAGTATGCCTTGAGACAATCCTTGAATTTTCCGGCTCCGTCAAAAAGGTGCAGCCGATGCTCGACAGGGGCAAGACAGTGAGGCAGATATTGGAAGAAAATTTGAATGACGTGACAGTGCTCGATTTGAGCGGCGTAAGCCTTGACGCGGTGCTCTATTATGTCAATCAGGATATTCCTGTTCTGGTGTCGCTGGAAAATGACAGTGCCATGCTGGTAATCGGATTCAATGAGCTGAACGTTGTGGTCATGAATCCCCAGACAGGAACGGTGTATAAGGTAGGAATGAACGATGCCACAAATATGTTCCGCCAGAACGGAAATGCGTTTGTGACGTATCTGAAGCAGTCTTAACGTCACTGTCAGGATATTGGAAATTACTGCCAATTACGAATGTAAAGCGATCTTAATTTGTTTGATGCTTGTCAATGGACAGACGAAATGATATACTCATTATATTAAACTACTAATATTTATTTTTCTTATGGACGGAGGTATTGAATGAAGAAAAAATTAACGCTCTGGGCAGCGCTGTGCATGGTGTTTGTATGCTTGATGTCGATGACTGCGGCTGCTGCAGGAACAGCTACAATCAGCCAGTGTATCATCAGTGGTGGCAACCAGATAACAGTCGTTGCAGCCGCATCAGGTGTTGCAAGCGACGATGGGAATCTGTATTTGTTTGAGATGAAGCCATACCAGAACACGATTGCCGGAAGGACTGATTTCTGCGCGGTGACGCCGAATGCGCCGACGGTGACATTCGTGACTTCACTTGATCAGGGAACGGAAAACTCAAAGCTTTTTTCAAAGTTTGTGGTAGCGGCAGTACAGGGCGGCGCATTCGTTCCGGTGAGTCAGGAATATTACATCACAAATCCTGAGGCGCTCGCCGCACATACGGCGCCAAATCCGGTGACAACGTCCATCAAGGGTATTACCGCTGACAATGCAGCTATGGCAGTGATCCCTGACCTTGGCGCACAGCATGTAAGCTACGAGATGGCTATCGACAGATTTTTCCAGCCGGGACCGGCAGTTCCTTTTAATTACAATGGAAAAACATACAATTTTCATCAGGGAGTTGTGGCAGAATACGATATGGTAATGAATCTTTTCGCATCACAGAAAGTCGAAGTTACCATGAATCTTGTAAACTACTATAACGCAGCGACTGCACTTACTGTTAAGCCTTCAGGACGTGTTGCGAAGTACAGGCATTATGCGTACAATACGGACGAGCAGCTCGGGGTGGAGTCTATCGAGGCGCTGATGGCATTCCTCGCGCAGCGCTACAGTAACCCTGCCACAGGACTGATTTCCAACTGGATTGTCGGAAACGAGGTAAACAACAACAATCCATGGTATTTTGCCGGTAATTACAATGTGACGAATTTTGCACTTGAGTATGAGAAGGCGTTCCGCATGTGTTACAATGCCATCAAGAGCCAGAACGCGAATGCGCGCGTGCTCACCTGTATCGACCAGCGATGGACATGGGAGGACGGGACGGCAAACCAGTACGGTGCGAAGAAGTTTATTGATGCGTTTAACGTAGATGTGGTTTCCCACGGAAATATTGACTGGGGTGTAGCATGGCATCCGCATCCGGTACCGCTTACTGCAGCGCGGTTCTGGGATATGCCCGCAAGCTACAGGTCGCTTAACCTGATTGACCACACAGCAAATACCAGAATGATTAACCCACAGAATATGGATGTGTTTACAGCTTATATGAGCCAGCCGTCTTTCCTGGCGCCAAACGGACAAGTACGGTATATTATTATTTCCGAGATTCTGTTTAACTCTATGACATCCGACGAACAGACACAGGCAGCTTCCTTTGCATATGCGTACAAGCTTGCTGAGAAGAACCCGCTGATTAAGGGCTTTATCGTTCACAGGACAGTGGATAATGTATACGAGAAGAACTCGGATAAGATTGCCTGCGGATTATATAACTGTGATGCCAACGGTCTCGCGACCACACCAAAGCAGATATATAACGTATTTAAATATATCGACACGCCGCAGTCGGCAGCCTACACACAATTTGCACTTCCAATTATCGGTGCCGCAAGCTGGCAGGCGCTTGGTGTAAACCCATAACGTAATCAGATAAGGGAAAAGTTTTTTAAAAAATGTCATCCAAAAGATGGCATTTTTTATTTTTTCTTAATTCTTTTTTAAGATAAAATTGAAACAATCACATTATTATCGTATAATAGGTGAAGGATGATGAACAGGAGGGAATAAAAGTGAGGCTTAGGAATGTAACAGGTTCGCGGGAGATCATAGCGGAGAGCCCTTTTGTAGTGCATGAGCCTGAATTACAAAAAGGGAAATGGCATGAAATATTTGGAAACGAACGCCCGATACATATTGAAATCGGTATGGGGAAGGGGCGTTTTTTGATGAATCTGGCAGGTGCAAATCCAGACATCAATTATATTGGCATTGAAAAATATTCCACTGTGCTTCTGCGCGCAGTACAGAAGATGGAGGAGCAGGAGCTTCCCAATGTGCGTTTTGTCCGTATGGAGGCGGAGGACATCTGCGAGGTGTTTGACAGGGAGGAGGTAGGCAGGATTTACCTGAACTTTTCAGATCCCTGGCCGAAGGACAGGCATGCCAAAAGACGTCTGCCGTCGAGACAGTTCCTCGCCAGGTATCAGACGATTCTTGCGCGTGGCGGAGAGATTGAGTTCAAGACGGATAACATGGATTTATTTGACTTTGCGGTTGCTGAAGTAGAGCCGGCGGGGTGGCGGATAGCGGCGATGACCAGAGATCTGCACCACGATGAAAGGATGTTACAGGGAAACATCATGACAGAGTATGAGGAAAAATTTTCCGCCATGGGAAATCCGATTTACAAATACATTATCTGCCAATAATTACAGAAAATAGGAAGAGGAGGTAAAGGAATATGTATGTCTTATTTTTCCTGCTGTGGATTGTCTTTAATGGGCGAATTACCGTGGAAATTGTGTTGTTTGGACTTGCGATTTCGGCGGTGCTATACTGGTTTATCTGCAAATTCATGGATTTTTCGCCAAAAAGGGAAATGATGTACCTCAAAAAGAGCGGTTATCTGGTTCAATATCTGTATTATCTGATAAAGGAAATCGTGATTGCAAATTTTGCGACGATGAAGCTGATTTGTACGTCGAACAGGGTCGTTGAACCTGTGCTCGTGGAGTTTGATACACATTTTAAAAATGACACTTCAAGATTTCTGCTGGCAAACTCTATTACGCTCACGCCGGGAACAATCACCGTCACGATAGACGGAGACAAATTTATTGTCCACTGCCTTGACAAGACGCTGGCTGAGGGGATGGATTCATCTGTGTTTGTCAAATTACTGGAAAAGATAGAAAATTGATGGAGGATAAATGATATGAATAGCGGAAATATAGCGCTTGACTCGGCTTTTGACATTGTGCTGACAGTCCTTCCGATTTTACTGGCGCTGATGGTATTTGCGTGTCTCATACGTGCCATTAAAGGACCGAAGATAGCTGACAGGATTGTAGCAGTGAACATGATGGGGACGCTGACCATGGTTATTATTGCCATACTTGCGGTAAAGATGAATGAGGGATATCTGGTGGATATCTGCATTATATATGCCATGATTTCATTTCTGGCAGTCACACTTCTGACCAAGGTATATATGGGCGTGTACGCGGAAAGTAAAAAGAAGGAGAAGGAGGGAAAGCAGCATGATAGCACTACAGTGGATTAGATTTCTTTTCGGAATCGGCATGCTGCTCTGCGGGATGACCGTATTTGCCATCGAATTGTTCGGCGTGTTTAAGTTTAACTATGTCCTCAACAGGATGCATGCAGCAGCCATGGGCGATACGCTTGGGATAGCGCTGTCCATGATTGGTCTGATGATTTTGTCCGGGTTTAACTTTACTTCATTAAAAATGCTGCTTGTCATTGTATTTTTGTGGTTTGCCTCCCCTGTTGCTTCCCATATGCTGACGCGCTTCGAGGTGGCGACAAACGAAGATCTTGACAAGAATGTCGAGATACAGAGGAAGGAGGACAAAGTATGAAAGTATTTCAGATTGTGCTTTTTATATTTTTGATTGTGTGTGCGATTTCAGTCAGCTTTTCCAAAAACCTGCTGAATTCCATTATAATATTTATGTCCTACAGTTTGATAATGTCCATTATCTGGATTCTGCTGGAATCGCCAGACCTTGCTATCACAGAGGCAGCAGTGGGTGCGGGCATTACGAGTATTCTGTTTTTTGTGACACTCAAGAAGATTCATGCAATTGTGGCGGTCGAGAGCGATGCGGAAAAAGGAAGCCATCATATGCACGATAAGAAAGGGGGAGCAAGATGAGTCGTCTGTTATCCGAACAGGAATACCGCAAGACCAAGGCATTTAAGGTAAAACGCTGGTACCGCGGTGAGAAGGACCCTTATATCGGGAGGGTAGAGCTTAGACCCCAGAAGCCTTTTGAGGAGGATGTCAATACACAGAAAAAGCGCATTCACGATGAGGCGATTTTACAGAGAAACATTTATGATATTGAGCACAACAGGAAGCTCATGCTTTTCTCAAAGTTTTACAAGGTTATCTCTGTGCTCTTTGTCTTTACTTTAATTGGAATACTGCTGTATATGGTATCGTATCTGCCGCCGGTTGGCAATGCCGCAAATCCCGACAACAACGAGGTTGCGACCAAGTATATCGAGGATGCGATGAAGGACACCGGCGCGGTCAACATTGTGACGGGCATGATTCTGGACTATCGTGCGTTTGACACGCTCGGAGAGTCCAACGTCCTGTTTATTGCGACCTGTACTGTGCTGATTCTTCTGCGCGTTGATAACAGATCAAAGAAAAAGGAGGAGGAGGAAAATGACCGTCTCTATGAGCCGAAAAATGACATTATTCTTCAGAAAGTGGCATTTTTCCTTGTTCCTATGATTATAATCTTTGGCATTTATGTTATATTAAATGGTCATCTGTCGCCGGGCGGAGGCTTTTCGGGCGGTGCGATTATTGGGTCCGGACTGATTCTGTATGTCAATGCATTTGGATTTAAAAAGATTGAACGATTTTTTACACAGAAAACATACAAGTGGATTTGTTTTGCGGCGTTACTGTTTTACTGCCTTGCCAAGACCTACTCCTTTTACTGCGGAGCACATCATCTCGAGACTGGAATACCGCTCGGCACACCGGGGGATATCTTAAGCTCGGGACTGATTCTTCCATTGAATATCTGTGTGGGCATGGTTGTTGCGTGCACAATGTATGCCTTTTATGCCATGTTCAGAAAAGGAGGTTTCTAGTATGGGTGGAAATTTACTGGCAAATTATGGAGAGGCTGTTGCCATGATTCTGTTTGGCATCGGTTTTTCCAACCTTTTGCTGCAGAAAAATTTAATCAAGAAAATCATCGGACTCAATATTATGGACACGGCGACATATCTGTTTCTTGCAGAAAAGGGGTATATCGCGGGGAGGGCTGCGCCGATTGTGGTGGATAATGTGACGAGTGTGGAGGCATATATCAATCCGGTGCCGAGTGGTCTGGTACTGACAGGTATCGTGGTGTCAGTGTCCGTCACTGCGCTGATGCTTTCCCTTACCATCCGGCTGTATCGAAGATACCATACGCTGGACATGGATGAGATTTCGACCATGCTGAAAAAGGAGGATCAGTAGTATGGATTTTATACGCAATTTTCCGTTTTTCAGCATTCTGCTGTCGCTGGGTTCCGGAGTGCTGACCTCGATAATGAACAGAAAAGTGGCACGCCTATGGAACACGTTTGTCCTCATTGCGGTCACTGTGATGTCCGCAGTCCTTTTTGTCTATATGCTTGGCGTAGGAGAGCCGTATACTTTTATGATGGGGCATTTCCCGGCGCCGTGGGGCAATGAAATCAGGGCTGGCGTGCTCGAGGCAGGTATGGCTTTGTTTTTCTGTGTTGTCATGCTGCTTTCGATGAAGGGCGGGGAAGAACATATTGACAGGGAAATCGAGGACACAAAGATTAATCTGTATTATATTATGATTAACCTGCTCTTGAGTTCCCTGCTGGCGCTGATATACACGAATGACCTTTTTACAGCATATGTTTTTGTGGAAATCAATACTATCAGTGCATGCGGTCTGATTATGATCCGTCAGAGCGGACGTACAATAGAGGCGGCCACACGCTATATGATTATGAGTTCGCTCGGCTCTGGCCTTTTGCTGATGGGACTTTGTGTCCTGTATGATATTACGGGACATCTGCTGATGAGCAACATTAAAGAAAGTATTGCCTATGTGTATGCGCAGGGTACTTACAATATTCCCCTTGTAGCTTCGATTGGCATGGTCTGTGTCGGGCTTGCCATCAAGAGCGCACTCTATCCGTTTCATACATGGCTGCCGGATGCGTATGGGTATTCGACGGTGTCGAGCGCTGCGATTTTGTCAAGTCTCGTGTCGAAGGGATATATCTTCCTGCTGATTAAGATTTTCTTCCGCGTGGTCGGATTTGACATTATCGTGGA
Organism: Lachnospiraceae bacterium; assembly: GCA_029068555.1. Lineage (GTDB taxonomy): Bacteria > Bacillota > Clostridia > Lachnospirales > Lachnospiraceae > COE1. The sequence goes on along the minus strand of JAIECJ010000157.1, from coordinate 18,401 downwards.
TACGAAAATTGTAAATATTTTGTTTGTATTTGGACTTTTGGGCATGATTATGGGATCTGTCAATGCGATTATGGAAAATGACATCAGGCGCATGGTTGCCTTTTCTTCGGTGGCGCAGATTGGCTATATCTATATGGGTCTGGGACTTGGAACAACGTTTGGCATTACGGCCAGCATTTTCCATATTCTGTCGCATGCATCCACAAAATCCCTGCTGTTTGTTGCGGCGGCAGGACTGACGGACGCATCGGGAGGCAGCAAGCGGTTTGAAGATTTGACGGGCAGCGGTTACCGCAATCCGATGGCGGGCATTGCCTTTACGATGGGTGCATGTTCGATGGTAGGCATTCCACTGTTCTCAGGATTTATCAGTAAGGTACTTTTTGCGGAGGCGGCAGTGCAGAACAGTCTCTCCAAAATGCTGCCCACATTAATCTGCCTGGCAATCAGTACCGTGCTTAACGCGATTTATTTTATGAAGACTGTGATACGCCTTTACACGCCTAAAAGCAGAAAGGTGAAGAAGACAGAAGCGGGTGAGGCTGCGATTGTCAGTTTCAGGGAGCATCCCCTGTACAATTTTACCCTGATACTGATGATTGCGTTAAATATGCTGCTGGGCTGCTGCTCACAGCCAATTGCGGACTGGATTATAAGCGGGATTAACATGTTTGGTTAGATAGGAGGGTACGCAAAAAGCCATATGTGGCGGCTTTTTGCATGGCAGATTTGTGCTGATGCCCCACTTTGCGGGCATCTGGAAGGAGGTAAATATGATTTTATTGCCGATTGTCCTGCCTATCATAGTAGGATTTGTATTGCTTTTTCTGCCTGAAAATGCATTTCAGGGCAGGCAGAGTCTCCTAAAAGTGACAGGGGTGTCATTTGTTGTGTCTGCGGCTCTGGCTGTGTATGTGATGAGCGGTGCGGCAGGGGACAGGCTGATATTGTTCCGTCTTGTAGATAACATACCTGTATACTTTGCGATTGATGACCTCGGAAGGCTTTTTGCAGGGATTGTGACTGCAGTGTTTTTGCTGGCGGGATTTTTTTCCTTTGTATATATGTCGCATGAGAAGAATGAGAAGCGGTATTACAGTTTTTATCTGATTACATTCGGCGTGCTGATGGGGCTTTGTTTTGCGGGAAATCTGGTCACGTTATATATGTTCTATGAGTTCATGACACTGGCTTCGATGCCGCTTGTACTCCATTCAGGGACAAAGGAGGCTGTCATGGCAGGATTAAAGTATATGTTTTATTCGTTCTGCGGCGCATATATGGCATTGTTTGGAATTTACTTTCTGTATCAGTACTGCGGCACGCTTGACTTTGTGGCAGGCGGATCTCTGAACACAGCGGCAGTTGCGGAGTCAGGAAATACCGGTTTGATGCTTGTGACGGCATTTTTGATGCTGATAGGATTTGGCGTGAAGGCAGGCTGCTTTCCGCTTCATGCGTGGCTGCCGACAGCGCACCCTGTTGCGCCGGCGCCGGCATCTGCGTTTTTGTCGGGTATTATTGTAAAGGGTGGAGTCCTGGCGATTATCAGAACAGTATATTACTGTATTGGGGCTGATTTCCTGCGCGGTACGTGGGTGCAGACGGTATGGGGCATTCTTGCGGTGATAACGCTTTTGATGGGGTCATCACTTGCCTTTAAGGAAAAGATATTGAAAAAGCGGCTTGCGTACTCAACCGTGTCGAACCTTTCATATATATTGCTCGGACTTTCAATGTTGAATGCGACAGCTTTTACCGGAAGCCTGCTTCATGTAGTATTTCATGCTATGATTAAGAGCGGGTTATTCCTGTTTGCAGGTGCGCTGATATACAGCACTGGCAGAACGAGAGTAAAAGAATTTGCGGGGTTTGGCAAAAAGATGCCCATACTATTTTGGAGTTATATCATCTGTTCCCTTGGGCTTGTCGGCATACCGCCGACAAGTGGCGTCATCAGCAAATGGTATCTGGCTTTGGGATGTCTTGAAAGTGGTATTGCCGGGCTTTCATGGATAGGTCCTGCGGCGCTTCTGGTGTCGGCGCTTCTGACAGCGGGATATCTGCTTCCGCTTGCCGTCAACGGTTTTTTGAAAGCACCATTGGATGAGAAGGCGCTTGATAAGTACAGGGAGCCTGCGCCATGTATGCTGGTTCCGGTCATGCTGCTTGCAGCTGTTACGCTGATACTTGGCGTATTTCCGGTGCCATTGATGGAATTTATAGGCGGCATTGCTGCCGTACTGAAGTAAGGGGGGGCGATTTTTCATGATACTGGGTTTAATGCTGACTGTAATACTGCTTCCTTTTGCGGGGGGTGTGCTGCTACAGCTGATAAAGTTCAAGGAGAAGCGGTATAAGCAGTGCTTTATTTTTGCATATGTTTTTGTCAATACATTGCTTACCTATATTTTGCTCGCGCAGGGTCCTACAGATATTATCAGGATAATCAACTTCGCAGGCGCAAAGCTTAATTTTTCGCTGAAAATAGATGGCATGAGTATTGTGTTTGGCGGGCTTGTCGCGACACTCTGGCCGCTTGCGACGCTCTATTCGTTCCCGTATATGGAGCATGAAAATAACGGGCGCGTGCATGAGAATATTTTTTATCTGTTTTATACGGCGACATATGGCGTGACGCTGGGGATTGCCATGTCAGGGAATATGCTTACGATGTATTGTTTTTATGAGCTTCTGACGCTTGTGACGGTTCCGCTTGTCATGAATACGCTCACGCGCGAGGCGGTGCTTGCGAGCCGCAAGTACTTTTATTATTCGCTTGGCGGCGCAGCGTTTGCGTTTATCGGGCTTATTTTTCTGATTGTGTATGGGGACAGCCTTTCCTTTATCTTTGGCGGAGTGCTGACACCCAATGCAATGCGTGACAAAAAAGATTTGCTGCTGTTCATCTATGTCCTTGCATTTATGGGATTCGGTGTCAAGGCTGCGATCTGCCCGTTTAACTCGTGGCTGCCGCAGGCGGGGGTGGCCCCTACTCCCGTGACAGCGCTTTTGCATGCAGTTGCTGTCGTAAAGTCAGGTGCGTTTGCAATTATGCGGCTCACTTACTACAGCTTTGGCGTAGATTTCCTGCGCGGTACATGGGCACAGTATCTGCTGCTCTGCATCGTTATTTTTACGATTGTATATGGGTGCAGCATGGCAGTGAGAGAGACGCATATCAAAAGGCGGCTTGCTTTTTCGACGATATCGAATCTTTCCTATATCCTGTTTGGGGTGCTGATAATGACGCCGCTTGGTCTGGTCGGCGCGCTGTGCCATATGGTTTTCCATGGCGTGATGAAAATTTGTTCCTTTTTCTGTGCCGGCGCGATGATTACGCAGGCACACGCAAATTTTGTGCACGAGATAGACGGGATGGCAAAAAAGATGCCAAAGATTTTTGGTATCTATACGGTGTCGGCTTTTGCGCTGATGGGCGTGCCGGGACTTTGCGGATTTGTTTCAAAATGGAACCTTGCCAAAGCAGCTTTTCAGAGTGGTAATTTGCTTGCGGTTGTCGGTGTGGGCGGTCTGCTGATTTCCGCACTTCTGACTGCGATTTATATGCTTGGTATTGTCATAAGGGCATATTTTCCGGGAAACCAGTTTGACTACGGGAAGCTGCATGACGACATTCATGATCCGGACTGGCGTATGCTGCTGCCGCTTTTTCTGTTTGTGGGGGCGATGTTTGTGATTGGTGTGTACAGCGCACCGCTTGTTGACTATTTTACGAGCGTGGCTGGCGGTATGTTATAGGAGGGGGATTTGGAGATGAATGGTATTGTTTTTGCAGTGCTCTTTCCGTTTGCGTCGGCTGTCCTGTGCAGGTTGTTGTTTCGGAACAGAAAGGGGAAAAATGACATCGCGGCTGTCGCAATGCTTTTGGTTAGTGCTGTGGAGGCTGTGGCAGTGACTGTTCCGTTGTTTAAAAATATAACAGGCACACAGTTTGATGTGGTTACGATAGCGGGTGTGGGAGGGCTTGGTCTTCATTTTATGTATTCGGGCTTTCGGGGTGTCTTTGGCGTGCTCACTGCGCTTGCATGGTTTGTCACGTTTTTATTTTCAAAAGAATTTATGGCGAATGACGAGAAGGCCGTAAGATATGATTTTTTTAATCTGCTTACACTCGGTGCGACGATGGGCATTTTTTACGCGGCGGACTTTTTCACGCTGTTCTTTTTCTTTGAGATTATGTCCTTTACATCCTTTATGTGGGTGGCGCACAGACAGACGCGGGAGTCCGCCTACGCGGCAGGCACATACCTTGGCATTGCGATAGCAGGCGGTATGGCGATTCTGATGGGGCTTTTTATCGTGTACAATAGAATTGGAACGCTTTATTTCGGAAAAATGTGCTGGGAGACAGTCGGGCTGATTTGTGTAGGGGAGAATCCTGCATGGATGTATGTGGCGGCAGTGTGCATGTTTGCGGGGTTTGGTGCAAAGGCAGGCGCTTTTCCTGTGCATGTATGGCTGCCGGACTCCTACACGCAGGCGCCGGTTCCGGCAACGGCGCTGTTGTCGGCGATTCTCAGCAAAACCGGTGTGTTTGGTCTGATGCTCGTTTCCCTGGAGCTGCTGCCGCTTCAGGGAAGCTGGGGTGTGTTCTTGCTGGTAATTGGTGTGATTACGATGGTGGTTGGCGGAATCCGCGGCGTTATGAGCAGCAATTTCAAGACGACGCTTGCATTTTCGTCTATGTCGCAGATTGGGTTTGTGCTGACCGGTGTAGGCATGCAGGTGCTTCTGGCAGAGATGATAGTTGGGTTTTATGGTGACACAGAGCCTTTTGAGGAGGCTGTCGGTGTGTTTGGGATGGCGGTAAACGGCACGTTTATTCACATGGTCAATCATTCACTGGTGAAGCTGGTGCTGTTTATGACAGCTGGTGTTGTCTTTGCACAGGTGGGGAGCTATGAGCTGAACAAGGTGCGCGGATTTGGGCGCAGAAAGCCGTTTCTGCTGGTTACGTTTTTGCTGGCGGCAGCAGGCGTAGGCGGTATTCCGATATTAAACGGTTATATTAGCAAGACACTTCTGCATGAGAGCATTGTCGAGTACACAAAACTTCTGGGGGATGTGCCGACGCTTCCGACTTTTATGAAGGTCGTGGAGGGGTTGTTCCTGTTTTCGGGCGGGCTTACGGTTGCATATATGACAAAGCTTTTTGTGGTGCTCTTTGTGGAGAAGAATGCGGACAGTGCGCTTCAGGCGGAATATGAGGAGAAGAAGCATTATGCCTCGGTTTTTACAAAGGCTGCCATAGGGCTGTGCGCGCTGCCGATACCTTTTATCGGGCTTTTGCCGGGGATGACGGCGGAGCGTGTTGCAGCGTATGGATTTGTCCGTTCAGATGTAGAGGCATGGTATTATAAGCATGTTGACGTTCACTATTTTTCGCCGAAAAGCTTGTCTGGCGCAGTGATTTCTATAGCGGTAGGCGCGGCAGTCTATTTTCTGGTTGTGCGTCTTTGGATGCTTTACAGGAAAGACGAGGGGTATCGGGAGGTATTTCCTGCGTGGATAAATATGGAAAAATATTTATACAGGGCAGTTTTTTACACAGCAGTTCCGTTTGTATTGGGGATTATTTCGCGGATTCTGGACAGCATTGTGGATATCTTTGTGGTTTTTCTGCGCAGGACGGTTTATTGCGACAGGGCGCTTCCATACGAGCTGCCCGAGGGAAACCGCGTAACGCACCGTATTGGGTGCAGCATGGAGCGGATTCGTATGATTTACTGCATGGTTGCCAGAAAGGAGTACGAGCCGAAGAACTACGAGCATAAACTTGCTATCAAAAGTACGGATTTCTTTGAGAATTTCCGCATTATTGAGCGCAGCCTTTCGTTTGGTTTGTTCATGTTCTGTGTGGGGCTCGGGCTGACTATGATTTATCTTTTGATGGTGAATTAAATAACTTTGTAAATAATATTAATACCGGCACAGGGCATGGGTGTCCGGGAAATAACGGGCAGTAGCAGACCATAATGGTTTGCCGCTGCCTGTTTGTGTTAGAGCATGTTTGAAAAATCTATTCATAAAATATCTTGACATATATAGATAATCTATATATAATAATTGCAAATATATATAGATTATCTATATATGATGCCATAAACTACAATATATCAATTAAGAAAGGAAATGATTCAAATGACAATTGACAAATCACTGGTTTCAGGAAGTACTTCCATGTTGATTCTCCGGTTATTGGAGGACAAGGATATGTATGGCTATGAAATGATTGAAACACTGGAAAAAAAATCAAAAAATGTATTTACGCTGAAAGCGGGAACGCTCTATCCGCTGCTCCATTCTCTGGAGGAAAAAAATTATCTGACTTCATATGAAAAAGAAGCCAGTGGAAAAATCCGCAAGTATTACAGCATTACCAAGGATGGAAAGAAATACCTGAAATCAAAGAAAGAAGAATGGCAGGAGTATCAGACAGCAGTTTTGGATGTGCTCTGCGTAATGGCATGAGGGGGGCGCTGAAATGAATGAATTTATAAAAACACTGACAGAGCAGATACGGTGTGTAAAGGCACGCGATGGAGTAGCGCGCGAGGTTTCCGACCATATTTTAGACCAGGCTGCGGCGTATGAGGAATCGGGCATGGAGCATGATCAGGCCGTTGAGAAGGCGGTGCATGAAATGGGAGATCCTGTGGAAATCGGCGTGTCACTTGACAGAATACACCAGCCGCAAATGAACTGGAAGCTGATTTTGATTACCTTTGTGCTGACGATGGCAGGGCTGCTTGTGATGTACAGTATTTACGGATTGTCCACGATTGTAAGCAGGCAGTGCATTTTTGCGGCAGCAGGCCTGGCAGTGATACTGGCAGTCAATTTTATTGACTATAGTGTGATTGGCCGTTTTGGATATCTGGCATACATACTGATGACAGTTGTATTATTTATAGTGAGGCTGTCGTTCCCAAGCGTGAACGGGAGAGTACCTGCACTGGCAATTCTGGTATATCTGTATGCGCCAATATTTGCAGGCATATTGTACCGTCTGCGCGGTGGAAGTTTCACGGCAGTTATAAAGGGCATAGCGCTGATTTTTCTGACAAGCTGTCTGGCCGCCAAATTTGGAAGCAGTTGGTTCATAGGACTGAATATGTATATGATACTTCTTATCATGCTGCTTACTTCAGTGAGAAAAGATATGTTTCGGGTAAATCAAAGGATTGTCACGTTTCTGACAGTTTTGCTGGGCATGCTGCCATTGATTGTGCCATTTGTAATGCAGCTTTTTCCGGGGGGCGGATTTCGGAAAGAGCGTATCAGCGCTTTTCTTTACCGGAAAGAATACAATCAGACAGCAGGATATGGTTACGCCGCAATTGATGCCATTCTGGATAATTCACATCTTGTAGGGAAAGGAAATGAGACAGTCTATGCCGCTTCTGATTTTTGTGACAGGAATAATCTGGTTCTCCTGCGATTGATGCATTCATATGGTCTGATTACCGGGGTAGTCCTGCTTATATTGTTTATTGTTTTTGCAGTGGGTGTCATGAAAATAGTGCAAAGCCAGAAAAATCAGCTCGGCATGCTGGTGTCAGCTTCCTGTTTTCTTGTTTTTGTTGCGAACTGCCTTGAGGGTATTCTCGTAAATCTGGGGCTTTGTCCGATGACGACGGTTTCCATACCGTTTATAACGTTTGGCGGCAGTGTGACACTTGTGTATTCTATTTTAATAGGGTTGATTTTAAGCGTCCACCGCTACGAGAAGGTCATACCTTCAAGGTCAGCTGCACAGAGCCCAAAGTGGCGGATTAGCGTAAAGCTGGAAAGGCATCCGAGTGTGGAGGAGTGACAGTTACTGTTCACACCTACGCCAAAGTAGTGGAAATCATGCGCCAAAATGCTTGCCTTTTAGCATTTTGTGTGCAAAATCTGTTATAATTCACACCTCAATAACTTATAAGCTGATGAAAACTGGCGTTGGTGTGAATTGTAACGGAGTGACAAACAGCTAATTTGGTTTGGTGGTGTTTCATTATTGACAATTTGGGTGTTTCATGCTTATAATGATACAAAGCACTGTCATGAACAGCATGTGGTGCGGATTGAGCATAATTTACAAAGGCGATGACGGAGACAGTACACAGTTCCCGAAAATCACAGCGAACCGGAGCAGGTGAGAGCCGGTATGAGTATGGGATTGTCGAAGATCACTCCTGAGTTTCGGTCCGAAATGTCTGATTTGGTATGTGAAAATGTGATGCGGCGTGTATTACATTTGCAAGTGTATCTTGCCGGACAGATTAGGCGCTGACGTATTTCCCGCGTTACAGGGAACGTGTATGAAAGTTTTCGCGCGTTTTGGCAGCATCATAAAACGCGGATGAAAATGGAGTACGCTGTAACTAGGTGGTATAACGATGGTAAGGCTCTCGTCCTAATTACAGGATGGGGGTCTTTTTATATTTTTCTTTCCAGGGGAGGGGGGCAGTGATGGATGTTATTTCAGAGATTTTGGATATGATTGTGGATATTGTGGAATTGATTGTATCGGTAATTGCAGATAGGAAAAAAAAGAAAGGAAACGGGAGGAGTAAGAAAGATAATGTATAACAAAGTAGACACCAACTTGAATTTTGTAGACAGGGAAAAAAATGTAGAGAAGTTCTGGAAGGACAATGATATTTTCAGAAAGAGCATGGACAGCCGCAGGGAGGGCGAGACGTACACATTCTATGACGGGCCGCCGACGGCAAATGGCAAGCCGCATATCGGTCATGTGCTGACGCGCGTGATCAAGGACATGATTCCGCGCTATCGCACGATGAAAGGCTACATGGTGCCTAGAAAGGCTGGATGGGACACGCATGGACTCCCTGTTGAGCTTGAGGTGGAGAAGCTTTTGGGCTTAAACGGCAAGGATCAGATTGAGGAGTACGGCATGGAGCCGTTTATAAAGAAGTGCAAGGAGTCCGTGTGGAAGTACAAGGGCATGTGGGAGGATTTTTCGGGAACCGTCGGATTTTGGGCGGATATGGATGACCCTTATGTGACCTATGATGACAACTTCATTGAGTCCGAGTGGTGGGCGCTGAAAGAAATCTGGGACAAAAAGCTCTTATATAAAGGCTTCAAGATAGTGCCTTACTGCCCTCGCTGCGGGACACCGCTGTCCTCACAGGAAGTAGCACAGGGATATAAGACGGTCAAGGAGCGTTCTGCGGTTGTGCGTTTTAAGGTTGTTGGCGAAGACGCGTATTTCCTTGCATGGACGACGACGCCATGGACACTGCCGTCCAATGTGGCGCTCTGCGTGAACCCCGATGAGACCTATTGTAAGGTAAAAGCAGCGGACGGATACACGTATTATATGGCAGAAGCGCTGCTTGACAAGGTGCTCGGAAAACTGGCTGAGAATGAGCGTGACAAGGCATATGAGGTGCTGGAGACTTACAAGGGAACGGATTTGGAGCGCAAGGCGTATGAGCCGCTGTTTGACTTTGCAGCAGGCATCATTGAAAAGCAGCATAAAACCGCGCACTTTATCACATGTGACACGTATGTCACAATGACAGACGGTACTGGTATCGTACACATTGCCCCAGCGTTCGGTGAGGATGATGCCAATGTCGGCAGAAAATATGAGCTGCCGTTTGTGCAGCTTGTCAATGGCAAGGGCGAGATGACAGAGGAAACCTCCTATGCAGGTGTTTTCGTGAAAAAGGCAGACCCGATGATTTTAAAGGATTTGGAGGAGAAAGGACTGCTGTTTGACGCGCCGAAATTTGAGCATGAGTACCCACACTGCTGGCGCTGCGACACGCCGTTAATCTACTATGCGCGCGAGTCGTGGTTTATTAAAATGACAGCGGTAAAAGAGGATTTGGTGCGGAACAACAACACCGTCAACTGGATTCCGGAGTCTATCGGCAAGGGACGTTTCGGCGACTGGCTTGAAAATATTCAGGACTGGGGCATCTCCCGCAACCGTTACTGGGGAACGCCGTTAAATGTATGGGAGTGCGAATGCGGCCATCAGGAGTGTATCGGCAGCAGACAGGAGCTTGCGGACAGAAGCGGAAATCCTGACGCGGCAAAAGTGGAGCTGCACAGACCATACATCGACGAAGTGACGTTTACATGCCCTGACTGCGGCAAAGAGATGCACAGGGTTCCCGAGGTGATCGATTGCTGGTTTGACTCCGGTGCCATGCCGTTTGCACAGCATCACTATCCGTTTGAAAATAAAGAGCTGTTCGAGCAGCAGTTTCCGGCACAGTTTATCTCGGAGGCAGTTGATCAGACACGCGGCTGGTTCTACTCACTGATGGCGGAGTCCACGCTGTTATTCAACAAGGCTCCCTATGAAAATGTTATCGTGCTTGGCCATGTTCAGGACGAGAACGGACAGAAGATGAGTAAGTCAAAGGGCAACGCGGTAGACCCGTTTGAGGCGCTCGAAACTTACGGCGCGGACGCAATCCGTTGGTATTTTTATGTCAATTCCGCACCCTGGCTTCCGAACCGTTTCCATGGCAAGGCAGTGCAGGAGGGACAGCGCAAGTTCATGGGAACGCTGTGGAATACCTACGCATTTTTCGTGCTTTACGCAAATATTGACGACTTTGATGCGACGAAGCATTCGCTTGAATATGATAAGCTTCCGGTAATGGACAAGTGGCTTCTGTCAAAGCTCAACACCGTCGTCGGCGCGGTGGATAACGACCTTGAAAACTACAGGATACCCGAGGCGGCGCGGGCGCTGCAGGAGTTTGTCGATGAGATGAGCAACTGGTATGTAAGGCGCAGCCGCGAGCGTTTCTGGGCAAAAGGCATGGATCAGGACAAGATTAACGCGTACATGACTCTTTACACCGCGCTTGTGACCATTTCCAAGGCTGCGGCACCGATGATTCCTTTTATGACGGAGGATATCTACCGCAACCTCGTCTGCAGCATCGATCCGGCTGCGCCGGAAAGCATCCATCTGTGCGATTTCCCGTCCGTTGACGAGAAATATATCGACAAGCAGCTTGAGGCGGACATGGAGGCAGTGTTAAAGACCGTTGTGATGGGACGCGCGTGCCGCAATACGGCAAATATCAAGAACAGGCAGCCAATCAGCACCATGTTTATCAAGGCGCCGTTTGCGCTGGGAACCTTTTATCAGGAAATCATCGAGGATGAGCTGAATGTCAAGAAGGTTGTTTTTACGGATGATGTGCGGGAATTTACAACCTATACATTCAAACCACAGTTAAAGACGGTGGGACCCAAATACGGCAGGCAGCTTGGCGGCATCAAAGAAAAGCTTTCCGCGATCGACGGAAATGCAGCGATGGATGAACTGAAGGCAAACGGCTTTATCACCTTTGATGTGAGCGGCACAGAAGTGAAGCTTGCCGAGGAAGATTTGCTGATTGACATTTCCCAGAAGGAGGGCTATGTGACGGAGGCCGATAACACGGTGACGGTGGTGCTCGACACGAATCTGACAGACGAGCTTGTCGAGGAGGGCTTTGTCTATGAGGTTATCAGCAAGGTTCAGACGATGCGTAAGGATTCCGGTTTTGAAGTAATGGATCACATTAAGGTGTATATCAGCGGAAATGACACGATTGTCAGCATTGTGAAAAAGAACGAGAAAGCAATCGGTGAAAAGGTTCTCGCGGATGCGTTTGTATATGACAATAGTGATATACCAAATGCAAAGGAGTGGAATATCAACGGCGAGAATGCCACCGTTGGCGTGGAGCGGTGCTAATGTGCTGACGAAAGCCTTTAGCAGACAGCGAAATACGCAGCGTTTTGTTTGTCGGGCACAGGTGGACTGTGCCCGTGTAAAAAGGAGAAACAGAAAAAAATGAAAAAGAGTCGCAGAATCATAAAACTTGTCCTGATTGTGTTCGGTGTTCTGCTGGTGGTCTTTGTTGTGGTGTCTTTCATGATTATCAACCATTTTATGAAGGAGTATTTTAACCGGAGCGAGCAGAAGAAGTATTCCGAGTACATGCGCTGGGCTGACTTTGAGGATTTTCCGCGGGAAACCGTGACATTTACTTCCGGCAGCGAGACGCTGACGGGATATATCTACGGCAAAGACAAGCCGGCAAGGGGGCTTGTGGTGATCTCACACGGACTGGGTGGATATTCTGAGGGGTATATCAGTGAGACAAAGTATTTTGTGGACAATGGATTTATGGTGTTTGCCTATGATAATACAGGGAGCGGCGCCTCGACTGGCGACAGCTGCATCGGGCTGGTGCAGTCGGCGCTCGATCTGGACAATGCACTGACCTATGTGGAGCACAACCCTGTCTTTGACGGGCTGCCTGTCTGTCTATACGGACACAGCTGGGGCGGTTTTGCCACGACGGCAGTTCTCAATTTTGACCATGACATCACGGCGGTTGCCAGCCTTGCGGGGTATAATGAAAGTATGCAGGAGATGACATATGTTGGGAAAAGTCTGATTGGTTCTTTCGTTTATTTGGAAAAACCGTTTATATGGCTCACACTGCGCATCACGTTTGGCGACAAGATGAACCTCACTGCGGCGGATGGAATCAACCATGCGGTTAACACGGCGGTTATGATTATCCAGGGCGACCAGGACGATTTTGTGGGATTTGACGGACCATGTATCTACACGAACCGCGACAAAATTACGAGAACGGATGTCAGGTATGTGCTCCTCGAGGGCAGGAAGCATGGAGACCTCATGATGGATTACAGTGAGGAGCGTATGGATTATATGGAAAAACTGGATGAGGAGTATGCCCAGATTCTCGAACAGTACGAAGATGAGGTTCCGGAGGAAGTCCAGAAAGCGTGGAATGAAACCATAGACAAGACGCTGACATCGCGGCTGAATGAAGAACTGTTTGCGGATATTGTAGAATTTTATTTGGAAGCGATTGAGGATTGAGGCGCAGGAAGAGTATCTGACAGGTGCCTGAATGGATAAATAAAAGATAAAGGACAGTATGGTAAAAATACCATGCTGTTTTTTTATGCACACGATCTAGAGCGTGTTTGAAAAATCATTCCTGCCACCTGCATAACGACGCGTACGCGTCGTATTCACCACTTTACGTGATATTTGCACCAAATTCAGTCAACATAAGGCATTGCCCTTTATGCCTTTGACCCCTATGCCTCCTTCATTTGGCACAAATCTCCCACAAATTGTGACGCACATCTGGCAGAAAGCATTTTTCAAACACGCTCTAGGTGAAAATTGTCAGCAGGAGCTGAGAAATTTTGATAGATATTTAAGATTTTATGTCAATTCTGAAAACTATTTAGAAAAATATAATATTTTTGTTTAGTAAATTTTAGTTTACATTTCCCGAACATCTTTCTTTTTCCCTTTTATGGAGGGAAAGGACATGGGAGAAATCTGTGAAATTATAAGAAAGATAAAACGGGACAAGGAAAATTTTTATCTGATTATAGAGCGGTTTAACCCGCTGCTCAAGAAGTATACCAAATTATTGTATCGGGACGAAAGAGAAGATGTTTATGCAGAATTGGTGACTGCATTATGGGAAGCAATTCGGAAAATAACGCTTTATGATAATGACGGACAGGTGGTCAGCTATTTGTCAACGGCGGTGTATAATAAGTATCTGGAACTGTACCGGACAAGCCGGAAACTGCACGACCACATGGTTGGAATGACAGAAAATGAAGTCGATACATTTGTAAACACAGACAATTCATATGACGATACATTGCTACATATTTGTATAAAAGATATATACGAGGGTCTGGAAAAGAATAAAAAGGAAATATTTAGACTGATATTTATAGAGGGTCTTACGGATACAGAGATCGCGAGCCAGTTATGTATGTCAAGACAGTACGTCAACCGTATGCGAAAAAAATATTATGATGAGATAAAAAAGCGTTTTTTAATGTAATTATGCGGAAAGGGAGGAGATATAAGCGATGGATGCAGAAAAAAAGCTATCCACGGTAAAAGGTGGAATTACATTTGTGGGGGCTGTCCTTGGTGATAAATTTGCATTGATTTCACCCATTATGATACTGCTGATTCTCTTGATGATAGCAGATTATATTTCGGGAATGCTGGCCTCCAGGAAAGAAGCAGTAGAACACCCTGACGACAAGCGCTTTGGGTGGAGCAGTAAGAAAAGCATAATGGGAATCTATAAGAAGGTAGGATACATACTGACAATCCTGGTGGGATTCAGCACAGATTATATTATTTATAAATTGGTTGCGGAGATGGGATTGAGTTATCAGACGAATACCTTTTTTGGTTTCCTGATTATCATATGGTTTATTATCAATGAATTACTGTCAATTTTAGAAAATGCTGCAAGGCTTGGGGCCGCTTTGCCGACATTTATACAAAATGCGCTGGCTGAACTGAAGAAAGATATTGATAATCATGAGGCGAAGTAAGGCATAATATGATAATTTATCAGAATTTTTGCCAGTTAAACCCGTAAATTTGCCAGTTGTGTGAAGAAAAAACAATTTGCGTGTATAGTATTGCTGTATTAAAGCATACCAATATTATCAGGGAGAAAGAGGAAGGTGAATATAGTGAAAAAAAATAGTATTTTTTTTCTGACATTTTTAAGCTTAAGCATTTTAAATGGATGTTCGGCAGGTAAATTAAATGATTTTTCGGCTGAGGGGACGCAACATACATATACTGCCGCAGATAGCAGTATGAATGATATTAATAATGATATTGCTATAGAAACGATAGAAAATGAAAGCACTGATCAGGATGATACAAGTGTTTTTAGCCCAATTGATACAAAAGCAATGTATTATGGGGAATGCGGAGATTTAGGATGCGGATATTTGGCTTATTCGATATCAGACCGTGATGACGAGGACTATAAATTATGTTTTTTTAAGTCTGAAGATGGTCAGAAGGCATTGAGTGAAGTGGATTTTGATTTTGATGAGGCAGATTATGTTTTTCCAGATGCCAGGGATAATAACACTGCGATAGGAAAGTTTGTAGAGATATATTATTCCGATATGGTTGATATTACAAAAAACGGAAGTGGAGATTTACTGATAGTAGCCAGATACGAAAAAGAAGATAAACAGTACTTTGATACAAGAGTATACGAGTTAAAGGATAATAATGCTTATATAAATAATAATCTCTGTCAGGAGTTGAATGAGAAATATGCTGATGCGGAAGATTTTCCTGTTGAAGAGGTAATTGCCATGCCGCATGATTAATAAAATTTTTTTCTGTAGTTTACAATTTCAGAAAAATCTTCTTTATATTTATTGAATTTGCAAATTCAATAAAAAAAAGGAGATTAGTAATATGGCAGACTATGATAACTCAAGGTACACTTACGCACAGGTTCTTGCGGGAACCGGATATTATATGCAGGATGATAAGCTGCGTTACAGTGCGGGTGTCAAAACAATGCAGGAAAAATTGAATAAGGTAGGATACAATTGTGGGACGCCTGACGGAAAGTTCGGAAACGGAACAAATACTGCAGTCAGAAATTTCCAGAAGGCAAAGGCGCTTACCGTTGATGGTAAGGCTGGCAAGAATACCCTTGCTGCGTTAGACAAAGCGACTTCTGGCGGAGGCGGAAACGTAGGCGATGCTGCAACAATGAGAAATAATATTGTAAGTGAAGCAGCATACTGGATTGGAAAAATTCCGTATTGCATTAATTCAGTGGTTACAACGCAGGTGCTGGATAGAAAGAATCCTCCTCCATATATGGATTGCGCAGATTTTTCGTCTTCCGTTTATCTTACAAAACTGGGTATTAATATAGGACCAAACACAAGCACACAGATTACAAGGGGTGTAAAGGTTGCGGTTGCGGATATGAAGCCAGGCGATTTGATTTTATTTGACTGGAATGGAAATGGCTCTCCAAACCATGTTGGAATTTGTTCGGCAAAGGATGAAATGATAGATGAGCACGGATCTAACAGTAATCCGAATAGTTTTGTTAACGGGGAGAATGTCAGGAGACAGCCGCTGACATCGTATTATAAGAACCACATTCTTGCTGTCCGCAGAATTATTCAGGATGACGGATCTATAGTTAATAAGTAAAGAATACCAAATAAGTTAGAAAAGGGCAAAGCTATTATTAAATGGCTTTGCCTTTTACTATATACAAGATGGCTTTTTATAGCCCTTGTTGTTTTAAAGTAATGATTGTATGGAAAGTCAGCGTATTGGCATTGTAATATATCTGCATGTTTCCATTATATTTCGTGACGGTTTTGCCGATACTCTTTAGGCCAAAACCATGTTTGTGGTCAGCGGGGATGTTTATAGACAGATTGCCGTTTGCCTTTGTGAAAGGATTTGTCCGACAAGAGTTTATAACCGATAGAACTATAAATGGTGTTTTTTCTCTTTTGCTTGTACTGATTTCAATAAAGGATTCAGGGATGCCGCTGGCAGCCTTCACAGCATTGTCAAGCAGATTACAAAACAGGGAAGTAAGGTCATTATCAGCGATAAAATCGGTCGTTCCGCTTCGGATGTCAACATGAAAAGCTATGTGGCTGTTGGTGCATTGCTGCATATAGCGGCATAGAATGGAATTGAGCATTTCATGGTCGCATAACCGGGCGGATTCTTTAAGGTCAGAGGAACGGATTAGCTGGTGTATATAGGCACCTATTTTATCGTGTTCTTTTTGTTCATTCAGCATATCAATGGACTGTAAGTGCTTTTTTATGTCGTGGATTAAAATGCGTTGGTTTTCGTTTTGCAGGCGCAGCATTTCATAATATTCAGTGGAATTAGACTCCTTTTGGAGTAATAACTGTATCTGTGTAAATTCCATGTTCTTTTTCTGGTTGTATCGGTTGATTCCAAATACAAGCAGATTACTTACCAGTAAAAAAACAGCGCTTAGCGTAACCATTCCCTTTAGGAGGGGAGAAAGAAGGGAGGCATCACTGATACCTACCAAGGTGAGCATGATAAAGACAGAGGTTATGGGGATAAAAACCAGAAGCAAGACGGATTTGTCATATTGCTGGTTTTGTGTTTGCTGTCCTTTTAGTAAATGTATAAGGATATATATAATGGTAAAAAATATAATTTTGCTGAAAATGGTAAAAATTATCATGTTGAGAAAATGACCTGATTCCGCAAAAAAATGAGGTGTAAAACGTTCAACCACGCTGTATACCGTCAATTCACACATTCCCATAATAGCAGCAATAATGGCAGAATGAAACAGTGCAGAATACCATTTTAAGTCATGCTGGGCAAGCAGAAATATAAAATTCAGAAAAAAGTATAATGTGATATTCAGCCATTTATATTCGAGCAGTGATACAGCAAACATAGTTAGATAAAAAACGAAAAGCATTACAAATTTTATCCATGGTTTGCGTTTGGCAGTAAAAAGATTGGAGGAATATTGCCAAAGTACAATTGCCTCCACAAGGAAACTAAAAAAATAACAGGCAGCGCTTTTCATTTGAATTACCTCGTACTTTCCAAATAAAGAAGGTAGGCTTCTTTAAATGCACTATATTTTCTTTTCGTCAGATAGGCATGAAATTGATTGCCAGCCAGATGGACAAGAGTATGGTCAAAGTCTGTGACATGTTCAAAGTTGATAATGAAACTGCGGTGTGTCTGGAAAAAACAGTTTTTCGGAAGAAGATCCAGCCAATACTGCATATTATGAATGGATTCGAAATCACACAAGGTTGTATGTACGATAACTTTTCTTGCCTGCGCTTCTATTGATATGACAGAGGAGGCGGAAAGTGTGTGTACACCTTGCTTTGTTTCAACCGCTATTTTGATTGTCACAGTATTATACAGATCAACTGCGTCTTTCATATTTCGGAAGAACCGCTGTTTATCCAAAGGCTTTGACAGATAACGAAATACCTGAAAACGCATGGCCTCATCAAGATATTCAGAATAAGATGTCACAATAAAAATGATAATGTTATTGTTCGCTTTTTTTAATTCATTTCCTACATAGATACCGTTCATTCCGGGCATTTCTATATCAAGGAAAAGAATATCCTTGTCGCCTTCGTCCGCCAATAGAGACTCACCATCGTGAAAACAGACTAATTCGGGACATTTTACATGGATTTTATCAAAAAAATTTTTAATATATTTCTCTAGTTGTTCAGTCATCAGGGCATCATCGTCACAGATAAGTATTCGCATTTTAACCTCATTTATAGTTGAAAAATCACGTATGATTATTCAGCCTGTTTACGCTGTCATAACATATAGATATCCTTGATATTATACAATACTTGAGCTGAAAAATATATAAGAATTGCGCGAAAAGACATTTTTTCGCAGATTTTGGGTTACAATTCACACCAACGCCAGTTTTCATCAGCTTATAAGTTATTGAGGTGTGAATTATAACAGATTTTGCACA
>JAIECJ010000156.1 GCA_029068555.1 Lachnospiraceae bacterium | reverse complement strand
GTCGTGTCTACCTTACAAATACATCCTTGCGTTTATACGGTACGAGATTTGTTATAGTAGGACAAATCCTTTTGCCCAAGCAATTTATCACGTCAACAGTGTTTTGCTATTTTTGTAAGCTTTTTGTTTGCTTACATTATATTTATCGGAGTATATTCAAAATACTTTAGCCCTTTTTAAGAAATTTTTGTTATTTTTCAATTAATTTGAAATGCAGGAAAAATTAGCACAATTATGTAAACTATCCAGAAATACCAATCACGTTAAAGTTTCTATATCTTCTTCCTCCACCGCCTGCGTTCCTATCGCTTTCTGCTTTTTTTCTCGTGCATTCAATGCATTTGTAACCAAGCGGTCTGCATAGTAATGCTGCTGCGATGGACTGTCCATCCCCCTTTCAGCTATTTCGGCCGGAAACCACGCCTTTGTATAGAAGCTGCTCCGTACGCCATCATCTGCAAATACAACATATCCAGGCACTCGAGACTTGGAACTTCCATCCACATAACCAATATTCATGGTACTGCGCATAATTACCTCCTTAGGCACACCGCCCCTTGCATGTATGGTTATCGTCTCCCCATCCTTTTTAGCCAATCCACATTTGTCATCGCAAAGCGCTTCACAACTTGGCAAGAGATCCTTATGGCCTGCACCGGACGAAACGATTCCATAGGTTTTGACTGTACCAAAAAGTTCCAACGGCATATCATCACCGTTTGAAGTTTTACTGCCATGATGTGGGAAAACAAGCATATGCACTTCCAGCGGCGGCGGAAATTCAGCACTTTGTAATTTTTTCAGCGGAATATCCCCAAGAAAATATATCCTCGTTCGTTTATCTGTCTCCACTCTGTCATAGTATGTCATAATCGAGGTTGCGTTCTTATCCGATTCATCGTCAATCCATTGCGCAGACACAGGTGTAAAATGAAAATATTGCAACCTCTTAATTACATCATACGGTGCATCTTGGAGGCTGTACTGGCTATTTGCCAATATATTCTTTTTTTGCTTTAATCCGCTTCTTCCACCCATGTGATCCGTATGCTCATGCGTAATGATTGTGGGCACTTCGCAAATCCAATCGTCAGTCACCCTTTTTGTCCACGAATCCTTTGCACGTCTCTGTTTTCTCTGCCACATCCAGTTTTTCACACATTCCTGCTGCAGAAATGCCACTATTTCATTAGAACTATTATAGGAAAATGCAATTTGCATGAAAATCTCCATCACTTTGTCCACATTATTGACAACATCTTCGCTAAAACGTGTCAGCCAAGAGTTATCTTTACCTGACAGAAATGATTGAATGTGTTCACTTGTTATACCAGCTATCCCCAATTCTGTAATAATGTTTTGTAATAATTGACTAACCTTCTCTTTTTCCTCAGTATTTTCTTCCTTTATAATTACTATCTTTTTTCTAATTCTCTTATCATAAGAAAAAGGAATCTTACGAGGTCTTTCCGTAATACAACAATGACACATATCAATAAATTTTTGTGTAATCAAAATCAAAAGAGGAAGATTTTTCTCATCCTGTATATCGGTAAAAGTAAATCTTCTTGCAAAAAAACTGTTATATTCTCTGCTAAAATTTAGACACATAAACGGTTGCATATTTTGGCAAAACCAACGATGAGCCTCGCTAATCCGTTCGATACATTGTAACCGATTATCGCCTTTGTCATATGGTTCATTTAGTTTCTCTATGTACTGTTCCACAATCTGAGCCAGTTGTTTATAACATTCACCTTTATTTATATCCGCATAAAATCGTACCAGAAGCTCTAAAAGCTTTTGATTGAAATCAAAAACACTCATTGATACCGTATCTACGTCATTTGTTATGTACTTTTTTCCGATCGTATGGACTTTTTTGTGCCTGAAAACAGTTGACACATCACAAGCACGTCGGCCTAAGTCAACCATCATATCGCTACCTGCCAGCTGAAATAGTGTAGCGTCTCCCTCTCCCACATTCCCAACGTTTACTTTTGCATAAAGGAAAAACTGCTCCGTCATAGCAAGCTTGTCTAGTAACGATTCCATCGAATCAAAGTAATAAACGCCTACCGCAGTTCCATCATCATGTGTCAATCGGTCCATTTTAATAAACTTTTCCATCATTCTCTCGACTTTTCCAATATTACCGTTATTTTTCTCACTACACCAGTTCACTACACTCTCAAGAACATCTTCATACCGTGCTTCACTTTCTCCTATATATACTTTGCGCTGGATACAAGGCTCTGATAAACGCGGTTTTGGCGTAGTGGATTTTTTCAGAATATTGGATTTGGGTTCAGGTTTTTTCAAATATGTCATCATAGAAAACATCTCCTCGTTACTTGATATTATTTCAAAGAAATCGGTCTCTCTATTACCTCTATATTATTTCATTATTTGAACAAACAATCAAGTCTGCGAACGAAAAAAGACCACCACTGACGTGGCAGTCTCTAATATTTTTATACGCTTTATATCACTAATAACCACTCAAACGGCCATCAGCCTAACAAGCTGAGTACACCCTGGTTGGACTGGTTGCCCTGTGCAAGCATAGACTGTCCTGCCTGAGAGAGGATGTTGGCATTTGCGTATTTCACCATCTCCGTTGCCATATCCGTGTCACGGATAGTTGATTCTGCGGATGTTGTGTTCTCAACTACGTTATCGAGGTTATTGATGGTGTGCTCTAGTCTGTTCTGTACTGCGCCGAGCAGGGAACGCTGTGAAGATACCGTCGCGATGGCATCTGAAATGGAGTCGATCGCATAAGTCGCAGCTGCCCCTATGGTATCCTTTACGTTCAGCCCCTTGATGCCAAGTCCTGCTGTGTAAAGCGCCTTGATGCCTACGCCAATTTTATTGGTCATATCTGCGTCCGCCCCTACATGAAGCGAGAAATTTAAGTCTTCCTGTGCGGTGTACTGACCCTTTGAAAAAGAGAATATCACCTTCTTGGCGCCAGCCAGACCAAGACCAGATGTCTCATGATCCGCCGTCAGATCAACCTGTCCGCCTGGTTCGCCCTTTATGATAACATCCACTTCAGAATTCTTCTTGTTTGCCCCGACATTGTTGGCAAGCCCAAGCTCCTGCCGGATCATCTTGTATGCCTGTAAATCTGTAATATAGGATGAATTGTTATCGTCAATATCATCATGGTCAAGAGGCCCCACTCCCGGAGTCGGCTCCTCATCAACGAGTACATGATATGTTTTTCCATTGTACTTCGTCGTACTGCCCACTTCCATCTTCTTCATAATATTGGAGAGCGTCATCATATTCTTGTCCGCATTTTCCTCAGCAGCATTTGTGACAATCGTGTACTGTACACCATCCAAGTCAATATGGGTGCCGGCTGTCGCCGCAGCATCCACACCTGGATCGCCGTTTTCAAAGTCGACAACCGAATATTTACCATTTGTAATGGAAGCTATAATCGCATTTTGCGTCATATCTACATTGTGCGAACTAATCAGATATTCCCTGCCGGCAATTGTAATGCTGTCGCCAAGCCTTAACACGTTCATCGTGAAAGATGCCTTTGTAGCACTCTCAGTAATCGTTCCGTTAAGCCCGGCATCCTTTGCCGACAAATATCTGGTGACTTTGTCCTTATCACCTTTTAAGAGATAGGTCTCATTAAACTTGGTGGTCTCCGCCACACGGTCAATTTCTGTAAGGAGCTGATCCACTTCATCCTGAATTGTCTGACGGTCCGAAAGTGCATTTGTACCGTTTGCCGCTTTTGTCGCAAGCTCATTCATGCGCTGCAGCATATCATGCACCTCTGTCAGTGCGCCTTCCGCTGTCTGAACTGCACTGATACCGTCTTCCGCATTCAGGGATGCCTGAGAAAGACCCCTTATTTGTTTTCTCATTTTCTCGGAAATGGAAAGACCTGCTGCGTCATCAGCCGCACGGTTTACCTTGTAGCCTGACGACAATTTTTCTGCCGATTTAGAAAGCGTCCCCTGTGTAATGCCCAACATTCTGTTCGCATTCATCGCCCTTAGATTGTGCTGTACTACCATAATAAATACCTCCTTGTGTTTATATGGTGCATCATGTGCCAAAGCAGCCGGCATTTAATTCCCTGGACAAATCCCTTTGTCTGAATAATAAATTCTGCCGATGTTGCCATCTGCCGCTTCTTCATTTGATTGTTCATAACTAACGCAAATGATATTTGCAAATGTATATTAATATTTATATCGGCAAATTTCAAAAAGAACTTTAGCGTTTTTTCTCTTTTAAGTAATTACTATGAAAAAAAAATTTATCACGAGGCAAATTGTGCTGTCACAACTTCCTTTAAAGTGAAAATAGACCACCGCAGATTGCGGTGGTCCCGATATTTATATACATAGATATCTATGCTGTTATCATCAGCCTAATAAGCTGAGTACACCCTGGTTGGACTGGTTGCCCTGTGCGAGCATAGACTGTCCTGCCTGTGAAAGGATGTTTGCATTTGAATACTTCACCATCTCTGCCGCCATATCTGTATCACGGATAGTTGATTCTGCAGATGTCGTGTTCTCCACAACGTTATCCAGGTTGTTGATGGTGTGTTCTAATCTGTTCTGAACTGCACCGAGTAATGAACGCTGTGAAGATACGGTTGCAATTGCGTCTGCGATAGAGTCAATTGCATAAGTAGCTGCTGTTCCTGCCGTATCTTTTACATTCAACCCTCTGATGCCAAGTCCTGCTGTGTCAAGCGCCTTGATACCCACGCCAATCTTGTTGGTCATGTCTGCGTCCGCGCCTACATGGAGGCTGAAATTCAGGTCTTCTTTCGCGTTCACCTGACCTTTTTCGATGAGGAATGTAATCTTATCCCTGTAATTATTATTCGTAGCCATATTGATAATACCTGCCGCTGTGTCAATCTCCACCGTGTATTTATATGCCGCCTCTTTTATCTGTGCCTGAATATTCACGGCCCCAATATCAATTGCGTCATGATCCCCTAAATTATCCTTGGTTACTACCGCGTCGTTCACCGTTCCGCCGTCCGCATCCTTTCCTGTTGAATTTGTAAGATGCATGCCTGTGTCCTTGTTAATCTCCGCCGCTTTCACATCTGTTCCAATATTGTTGGCAAGTATCAGCTCCTGATAAACCATTTCATACGCTTTCTGTGCCGTAATCACATTTGCATTGGTATCATCAATACCATTTGCATAATCATCCTTACGCCTGCCGCCATCTAATTCATCTTCTCCCGTTTCAGGGTTCGCTGAATCTTTCATTGCATAATAATTGGTTCCTTTATATACTGCATGGCTGCCTTCTGTAATTTTTTTAACAATGTTCACGGTTTTCAGCATATTCTTGTCTGCATTTTCTGTATCGGCATCATCGACCACCGTATACTGCACACCGTCAAGAGTAATCTGCTCTCCTGCCTTCGCAAGTCCGAGTGAAGCCTTGATGTAGGTATACATATCGTCCGGATCGGCTGCTGCATCAAGCTCAGATGCTTTTGCATACTCACCAATGGTATAAGTCTTACCTGCAATCTGAATGGTATCGCCTACCTTTAAGGTGTTCATGGTAAACGTTGCCCTTGTCGCGCCCTCCGACAGTGTTCCGACAAGACCTGCATCCTTGGCGTTGATGTACTTCTTTACAGTATCTTTATCACCCTTTAAGAGATAAGTTTCGTTAAATTTGGTTGTTTCCGCCACACGGTCAATTTCTGTCAACAGCTGGTCAACCTCATCCTGAATTGTCTGGCGGTCTGAGAGTGCGTTTGTTCCGTTTGCTGCCTTTGCTGCAAGCTCATTCATACGCTGAAGCATGTCATGTACCTCTGTCAAAGCGCCTTCCGCTGTCTGGACAGCACTAATAC
>JAIECJ010000155.1 GCA_029068555.1 Lachnospiraceae bacterium | reverse complement strand
CTCCTTTTTTCCACAAAACAAAAAAATAAATTTCGTCACTTTTCACAATGAGCTAATATAGGGAGTGAACAGTAACCTCCGCTTAGTTTTGTTTTGTTGTCTGTTATGCTGTCGGCGGTGTAGCATTTCCATTGTTTCCTGTTCCGCTTGTCAACTTTCTGCTGTCCTGTCTTTTTTGATATGATACCCCTTGAGTAGACAAGGTAAATAACCAAAATCTATTTAAGGGGGATTTTTATGTCAAAGCCTAAATATTCATCAGAGTTTAAGATTATGATTGCTGAAGCTTATTTAAATGGAGAAGGCGAATTCCAATGTATTGCCAGTAAATATGGTGTAGGGGTTGCGTCTGTGCAGCTTTGGGTTCGATGCTATCAGCATCATGGAAAAAGCGGATTCATGAAAAAGCCCGGGAAAGCCTCATACTCTACTGATTTTAAGCGGGAGTGTGCGGAAGCAATGGTCATAGAGGGATTTTCAGTCAATGAAGTTATAGCGAAGTATAATATCCCAAGCCGTAGTCCCAGATACTCATTTCCAAGAATATAATGCCGTTCCGTTGCGCCGCTTCTGAATTTGGTGCAAATATCACGCAAAGTGGTGAATACGACGCGTACGCGTCGTTATGCAGGTGGTAGGAATGATTGTTCAAACACGCTCTAGTACAGTGAATATTAAGTAATTGGCAGTTTGACTTGCCTATTTTCCTGATAGCACTACTCCCCAAGCCTCGACGTAGCCACCGCTACGCCTGCGTTTGTGAAGCAGCACGCTCAGAAAAATATTCTGCGCCAAACTATCCAAAACTTAATTTTCACTGTACTAGAGTATACTCGTCTTATAAAATCTAATTACAAATTTTTTCATATTCAATTTTTGCCTTTTTATAATTAGGATTTCTCTTAATAATACTTAGCAGTATATCCTTTGCCTCGTTTTTCCTATTTTCCTCAATCATGCATAAGGAATATAAAAAAGCGACCTTATCATTATTAGTATTTTCTTCATATGCTAACTGTAAAAAAAAATATGCTAAATCCAATTGTTCTAATTTACAATAGCATTCATATAAGCGTTCAAATGTCTTGAAATGTCTTTTAATCCTAACTGATTTTAAATAATACTTTATTGCAATATTAATTTCATTATTTTCTAAACTTTCTTCCCCCAGCCCATAATAATAATAACTATCTTTATTCATTTTCCCTCCATAGGGCAAAGGGATATACGCACCCGTTAGCCCTTAACAATAATACATTTACAATTTTAAAACTGTCTACAACTTCAATTTCTTCTGAACATAGCCAACCAATTTGTTAATTTCTTTCCTCACAGTCTTATCCATTTGCGATGGACTCAATAAGATTTTACCTTTATGCATTTTAACATATCCTCCTCTTCCTGTAACCTTAGCAATCTCTTTATTTTTCCTGTATATATGAATGTGAAATCCCCCTTCACCAGGGGCAACCTTATTTGTATCAATTCTATATCTATAGCCGTTTTTGGAAAATTCACCTTCAACCCCTTTTCCTGATTTAACAATACCAGGTAACTCAAATTCATTATTATTCCCAGATGTTGGATCATTTACATCACATTTACTAAGTCCACTCGGGTCACAGTATATCACCGGATTACTGCCACAGTACGCATACAGGTTAAACCCATCATCATAGATGACATCTTCCTGCGTAAACCTCCCTGTTGCAGGGTTATAAAACCTCGCCCTAAGATATGTCAGCCCGGTCAGTTCATCCCCCATCTGGCTGTTATATCCAAGGCGGCTGGACACTCCCTCCTGCCATATTCTTTCTCCAAATGCACTGTATTCCTGATAGGTTTCTGTCTGCCTGTCAGCATTGAGGATATAGCGGAGACTTCCCTGTTCATCCGTGATATAGCTGTACACGGATTTCTGATTGTCATTGACAGATGTTTCATCCTGCTCTGCGGCCACATGTCCCAGATACTCATTCCCAAGAATATAATGCCGTTCCATTGCGCCGCTTTCATCTTTCTCGCTGTAGAGCATGTCCCCGCTATAAACGAAGTCCGTCGCCTTTCCGTTTTCTTCAATGCGGTTTCGCAGTCCCTCTGCATCATAGAAATTCTTATGCAGAAAGTCCCCACCTCTTACTTCGGTATCGCGGCTGTAGGCATCATATGCATATTTTCTTGTCTCTGTGCGCCCCTGTGCAAATTGCTGTTCCTGTGTCAGGTTGCCTGCGGGGTCATACTGGCAGCTGGTTCTTCTTCCTGTGCCTGTCAGTTCTGTGAGCTGGTTCCTGCTGTTGTAGCGGTATTGTTCCCTGTCATCCCCTTTCACGCGTGCGGTTCTGTTTCCTGCCATGTCGTAAGTGTATGTAGTGGCAAGTCCGTTCCGCTTTTCCATGGTCAGGCGGTTCATGCTGTC
>JAIECJ010000154.1 GCA_029068555.1 Lachnospiraceae bacterium | reverse complement strand
TGCACACAAAATGCTAAAAGGCAAGCATTTTGGCGCATGATTCCCACTACTTTGGCGTAGGTGTGAACAGTAACGAATCTGTTGAGCAGAAATAAAAAAACAGATAATTCCTATTGACATACTAGAGATAAGGTGATATGATAGGCACATACCAAAACATACCAAATGGATAGGAATAGTATATGAAATATTTGAGCAATGGGCAAATTTAAAAAATCAGAATTTATGCCCACTCAAAATCGTATATTTGGCAAAAAGAGGAGGAGATTATTATGAGCAAAAAAA
This sequence comes from Lachnospiraceae bacterium, assembly GCA_029068555.1. Lineage (GTDB taxonomy): Bacteria > Bacillota > Clostridia > Lachnospirales > Lachnospiraceae > COE1. The sequence goes on along the minus strand of JAIECJ010000154.1, from coordinate 7,449 downwards.
ACTACGCAGACAGAACCTTAAAATTTGAGACATTACAGCTTCATGTCGGACAGGAGTCACCAGATCCGGTGACGGACGCGAGGGCAGTTCCCATCTACCAGACATCGTCCTTTGTGTTCAAAAACTCAGCCCACGCTGCGGCAAGATTTGCCCTGCAGGATGCAGGAAACATTTACGGCAGACTGACGAACCCCACAGAGGATGTTTTTGAGCAGCGCATGGCAAAGCTTGAAGGCGGTGTGGCAGCGCTTGCGACTGCGTCAGGGGCAGCAGCCGTCACCTACACGATTCAGAATCTCGCACAGAACGGCGGGCATATCGTTGCGGCAAAGAACATCTATGGCGGTACATACAACCTGCTTGCCCACACACTTGCCGACTATGGCGTGACGACGACGTTTGTAGACCCGCTCGATGTCAGCAATTTTGAAAAAGCAATTCAGGACAATACAAAAGCACTTTATATAGAAACACTTGGCAATCCGAACTCTGAGGTTTCGGATATTGAGGCAGTAGCAAAAATAGCGCATGACCACAATCTTCCGCTGGTTGTGGACAGCACGTTTGCGACACCGTATCTTGTCCGTCCAATTGAGTATGGCGCCGATATTGTAGTACACTCCGCCACGAAATTTATCGGCGGACACGGCACAACCATCGGCGGCATCATTGTTGATGCCGGAAAGTTTGACTGGAAAGCGGCCGGAAAGTTTCCGCAGTTTACAGAGCCCAATCCAAGCTATCACGGGATCAGCTTTGTGGACGCGGCAGGCTCCGCTGCGTTTGTTACCAGAATCCGTGCCATATTGCTGCGCGATACGGGCGCCACGCTCTCACCGTTCCACGCCTTTATCTTTTTGCAGGGACTTGAGACACTCTCACTGCGCGTAGAACGCCATGTGGAAAATGCACTGAAGGTTGTCGATTACCTTTCCGGACATCCATTGGTGGAAAAGGTCAATCATCCGGCAGTGACGGACGACCCGGAGCAGCAGCGTCTCTACAAAAAATATTTTCCAAATGGCGGCGGGTCCATTTTTACCTTTGAAATCAAGGGTGGGGAGCAGAATGCTAAAACATTTATCGACAATCTTGAACTGTTTTCACTGCTTGCAAATGTGGCAGACGCAAAGTCACTTGTCATCCATCCTTATTCAACGACTCACGCAGAGCTAAATGAGCAGGAGAAGGCAGACCAGGGCATCAAGCCCAACACGATCCGCCTCTCTATCGGGATTGAGCATATTGATGACATTATCGAGGATCTGGAGGAAGCATTCAAGGCAGTTCAGGCGTAATATTTTATGAGAAAGGAACATAAAACAATGGCAGTATATAAAGGATTCACAGAATTAATAGGAAAAACCCCGCTGGTGGAGATCACGAACATCAAACAGGCGCACGATTTGAAAGCGAAAGTGCTCGTAAAGCTTGAGTACCACAACCCCTCCGGGAGCGTAAAGGACAGGGCAGCCTTTTACATGATAAAGGAAGCGGAGGAAAAAGGCATCTTAAAGGAAGGCTCCGTGATCATAGAACCGACCAGCGGAAATACTGGCATTGGGCTTGCGGCGATTGCGGCGGCAAAGGGCTACCGCGCGATCCTCACCATGCCGGATACCATGAGCGTAGAGCGCAGAAACATCCTGAAAGCTTACGGTGCTCAAATCGTCCTGACAGAGGGCGCGAAAGGTATGAAAGGGGCGATTGCAAAAGCCGAGGAGCTGGCAGGTGAGATTGAGGGCGCTTTTATTCCGGCTCAATTTGACAATCCGGCAAATGCGCAGGCGCACTATGAGACAACAGGACCGGAAATCTGGGAAGATACAGAAGGGAACATTGACATTTTTGTCGCCAGTGTCGGAACCGGCGGCACCATCACGGGCACAGGAAAATTTCTGAAAGAAAAAAATCCCAGTATAAAAGTCGTGGCGGTGGAACCAGCAAATTCTCCGGTACTATCAGGCGGACAGCCGGGTGCGCACAAAATTCAGGGCATCGGTGCGGGGTTTGTTCCGACAGTACTCGACACCGGTGTCTATGATGAAATTGTAACAGTGGAGAATGATCAGGCATTTGAGACATCGAAAGAGCTGACGAAGCAGGAGGGCATCCTCACTGGCATTTCCTCCGGCGCAGCACTCTTCGCGGCGATTACATTGGCAAAGCGTCCGGAAAATGCGGGAAAGACTATTGTGGCGCTTCTGCCGGACAGCGGTGACAGGTATTACTCGACACCACTTTTTACAGAATAAATGAATGGACATTAAAAAGGGCATTTGATATGATGCCCTTTTATTTATGCACACGGGCACCCAAAGGAAAAAAGTCAGCAGAGCAGACGGGGCCCGGCGCGCGAGTAGGATAGCTATGGGGCATACTTTAAAGCATGTTTGAAAAGGTAAACGATAACATATTACACAAAAAAGTAATAGAAAAAATTTATTTTGTTGTAAAAAATAGCAAAATGTGATAGCATGAATATATCTATACAAAAAAATAATCAGGGAGAAATGGAAAGGTAGGAAGCTTATGAAAAGAAAAGGATTAAGGCTTATGCAGAGACTTTTGCTTGTGGTAGCAGTTCCCTTAATTCTGATGCTTGCGGTAGCTGTTGCAGGTATCAGCTCATCATGCGGCTCCATCACGGAAACCATGGTAAAACACGAACTACAGGCAGCACAGTATGCATTTGAAGTGTCAGTGAGCAATATTGCGGCAGGTTCATACATGTATACCAACGGAAAATTTTATAAGGGCAAGCGCAACATTAGCGACAATACACAGTTTTTTGATAATTTCAGCCAGGAAGTGGACTTGCAGGTTACGGTCTTTTTTGGCAATATCCGAGTGGCAACGAGTCTTGTGGATGAGGACGGGAACCGCATGACAGGTACAGAGGCTGACCCTGAGGTTTTTGATTTGGTAGTAAATCAGGGGCAGGATTACTATGCGGATAATGTGGAGATTGGCGGGGAATATTATTATGCAATGTACTGTCCGCTTTACCAGAATAATTCGGATGAAATTATTGGCATGACTTTTGTGGGATTGAAGAAGGACACTGTTCATTCCATTTATGTTTCTTACTTTATGAGGAATTCCGTGATTCTTCTTGTGATTTTTGCAGTGGGCATGGTTTGCACATTAGGATCAGTCAGTACCCTGACAAAGGGAATTAAGGAAGTTATTGGTAAGCTCAACAGGGTTGCTGATGGGGAAATCAATATCAAGGTAGAAGAAAAACTGATGCGCAGGGCTGACGAGATTGGGGACATTGCAATCAGCGTTGATAAGCTGACGCGGAATCTGTCGAATATTGTGGCGGATATCAAGAGAGCGGCATCTGACCTTGATGAGATTTCAGATGGTTTTTCCGGATCATTCGGAAAGATGGCAAATAATATTGGCAATGTAGACACTGCTGTTGAGGAGATGGCGTCAGGATCCACACAGCAGGCACAAGATACTTCCGCAGTGGGGAATAAGATTCAGTACATGGGTGATGCTGTTGAGACGACAGCACAGAATGTTGAGCGTCTTGTAGAGAATACGGATAAAATGCGCGAGTACAACAGAAGTGTAGACAACACCCTTGTGGAGCTTATCCGGATAAGCAATAATACAAAAGAGGCATTTGATGTCGTGTTTGAGCAGACGAATATGACGAACCAGTCAGCTCAGGACATCCAGACTGCTGCGGATGCCATTACAGATATTGCAGATCAGACCAACCTGCTCTCATTGAATGCCAGCATAGAGGCGGCTCGGGCAGGAGAACATGGAAAAGGATTTGCAGTCGTTGCCGATGAAATCCGGAAACTTGCGGAGCAGTCGGCGGAGTCGGCGAGCCGCATTACCGGGATTATCGAAATGCTTATCACAAACTCAAATACTACAGTTGATACGATGAAAAATGTCACTGAGGCAATGGATAAACAGGGAGAGGAGCTGGATAAAACCAAGACAGTATTCAACAGCCTGAACTATGAAATCGGTGAGGTCAGCAGTGCCGTCAACAATATTAGCGGAGAAGTTGACAAGCTGAATGATCTGAAAGAAAATGTTCTTCTGGCAGTTCAGAATCTGGCGTCAATCGCAGAGCAGAATGCAGCAAGCACACAGGAAACATCGGCATCTATGCAGGAGTTAAGACAGATTGTCCAGGAGTGCAGCGGTGAAGTAGAGAGAATTGTACATACTTCGGGTGGACTTGCAGAAAACATGTCGGTGTTCCGGCTGGAGAATGCATAAGTCAGTTAGGAGCTATGAAAAGAGAGAAAAAGCGCTGCCGTCAGGCAGCGCTTTTGGAGTCGTTGTTTCTGTTTTGCGCTTCTGCAGTCTTGCCAACTACAGGAAGGAGTCCGGCTTTTTTCAGTGCAGGGCGGAGTGCATTGTACACACCTACAGACACTATGGTGGATGTAACAGCGTTGATTGTCGTTGTTGCAATATTAGGAAGCAGTGTCAGCTCTGCAACAGGCTTTCCGAGAATAATAAGTTTGTAGAAATAGCTGAACAGTGGGTCAAAAACCATGTTAAACCCAAGCCCGCAGACTGCAGCAGCCAGGGACCACTGAAATGCTGTTCTGGCATCACGGCAGACGGACAATTTTCCGATTCTGTGAGCCACAACACCCGTTACAAGACCGATACACAATTTTAAGATAAATGTTTTGGGGGCAGACAGAATGTAAACGGGGTCAAGCAAATCGCCGATTGTCATGCCGATGGCGCCGCCGATGCCGCCCAGGGGACCGCCAAGAAGCAGGGCGCCAAGCACACACACGGCATTCCCGAGATGGATGCTTGTGGCATCTGACGTACCAGGTATCATGATTTTAATCTGCAGGAACGTGAATACAACATAGGACAATGCTGCAATCAGACCCGTCAGGGCTATTTTGTAGGTTGTGGAATTTTTACTGTTCATAATAAACCTCCTCATGTTTGTGCTATATTTTTTGAATCATTCCCTTTTCTGATAGTATAGCGCAAAGTGGTATTTTAGAAATATACAATTTATATAAAAAATTGATGTACAGTTTTAATTATGTTACTGTTCACACCTACGCCAAAGTAGTGGGAATCATGCGCCAAAATGCTTGCCTTTTAGCATTTTGTGTGCAAAATCTGTTATAATTCACACCTCAATAACTTATAAGCTGATGAAAACTGGCGTTGGTGTGAATTGTAACTTAATTATTGAAATTATTGAAATTAGTATTGATTTTTAAGGCTAAATAGGATTTAATAATATATAGAAGTCATAGAAAACACAAAGATAGTTACTAGTGCTCTATCCAGACAGAAATTAGGATTGTGGGCAAAATTTCGACGGCGATGCGGTGGCATCGTCTAGAGATTTTAACGGCGCAATGGTGCGGAACAGGCGGTTCACAAGGCTAATTTCTGACCGGATGGAGTGCTAGACAGGATATGGCATCAGGAAGGGGTATCATAATGAATAATTTTGGAGAAACGAACAGCACAGATGTGGCAATTATTCCGAAAGGAACAGTCATAAACGGAGATATTACGATCGCAGGCAAGCTTGAAATGTACGGCGTTGTTAACGGAGATATCCAATCAGACAGCCGGCTGAACATAATGGGGGACGTGACAGGAAATATCAGGGCAAATGACCTTTATGCCAAGGATTCCTATATTGTTGGACAGATTGAGTGTGAGCAGGGTGCAACGGTACGTGAGAATACAGTTATTCTCGGAGATATTAAGGCGGAGAATCTTGTAGTCGATGGCGCGATACAGGGGAAAATTGATATTCGGGAAGGCATCACAATAGGCGATTCAGCTATTGTGGACAGTGATATCAAAGCAAAGACTATCCAGGTAAGCAATGGGGCTGCGATTAACGGACACTGTTCGCTCTGCTATGCAGATGTAAATCTGGCAGATTTCTTTCCGGTAACCGACGAACCTGTAAAAGAACCCGAGGCGGAGGAGACTGAGGGGAAGAAGCCAAAGGCGACAGCAAAACCAAAGGCAGTAAAGAAAGTTGATTCAGAATAGAAAAATGTGTAAAAATTGAGTGCACCAGCACTCAATTTTTTGTGGAGAAGAATAGAGGAGATATCAGAAGCATGAATTACAAAAAGATTTGCAGGAGTGCAGGGCAGGAGTTGGAGGATATTCTCGATTTTGCAAATATGGTTTTCAGCATGAACGGTGACAGTATTGATTTTGGCGCATTTTATCCCAAGGCATATTCCGATAAGCGCTGTGGGCTGGTGACGCACCATGTCATTGAGGAGAATGGGAAAATCAGGGCTTTGCTTGACAGTTATCCCATCATGATGCGTTTGGAGTCAGAGAAACTGACGGACAAATTAATAGAGCTAAAAGCGGCATATATAGGAACTGTGTCAGTGCATCCCAACACACGAAATAAGGGTTATCTGACAGAGCTTATGCGATATGCAGAGGAGGATGCGCTTGCTCAGGGGTATGCGCTGATGATGCTGGACGGGAACAGGCACAGATACCAGCATTATGGGTATGAGCGCGCCGGCATTCGGTACAGCTTTCATGTGGCCTTCAGGAATATCAGACATTGCTGTGCGGAGCTTTATGATGCGGAGTATGCGGAAAAGCCAATATATAGTTTTGAGGAGATTGACAGTGCGGGCAGTCCGTATCTGGACGGCATGTTTGAGCTTTACAACCGACAAAATATGGTGGCGAGGAAACGTGATGACTTCTGGTTCTGCCTGCAAAGCGGGCATGCGGCGACGTTTGCAGTGCTGCGAGGAGAGCGGCTTGCGGGGTATGTCAGTTTGAATGAAGGTGAGCAGTATGTCCTGGAATTTGAGATGGATGAAAATGCACAAATTCCCAAGATGATTTATGACCTGATGGCAGGAATGGACTGTGCACAGCTTGGGATACATGTCGGCATGGATGAATGCGGAAAAATAGAATATTTGGAGAAACTGTGTAATAACTATAATGCATCCATGTCACATCATATAAAAATACTGGATTATGAGGCGGTGCTCACTTTTTTATTCTGCTGGAAACAAAAATATGGCAGGTTAGTCCCAAATGATTATATTGTGGGAGTCAAAAAAGGGAAAGATAGTAGTGTAAAAAATTATCTGATATCTGTCAGGGAGGATGGCACGAAAGTGACACGGACAGATAAAAAGGCAGATGCCGTGTTTGAGGAGCTTGAATTTGTCACCATGCTGACAACCAGTCTCTATTTTATAGAGCAGCAAAAGGGCAGTGAGAGTAAAATAAAAAATGCACCCGCAGGCTGGTTTCCATTACCGTTTTATCTGCCTGATGCGGATGCATTTTAGAGCGTGTTTGAAAAATCATTCCTACCACCTGCACGCCCCACTTTGCGTGATATTTGCGCCAAATTCAGTCAACATAGCCCGCTATGCCTCCTTCATTTGGCACAAATCTCCCACAAACTGTGAC
>JAIECJ010000153.1 GCA_029068555.1 Lachnospiraceae bacterium | reverse complement strand
ATACTGGTATCAAAAGGCCGCCGGGCAGGGGGATGATCAGGCACAATACAGGCTGGGGATGTGTTATGAGAAAGGAGAAGGCGTAGAGCAGAATTATGCGCAGGCGGCGTATTGGTACCAAAAAGCCGCCGAGCAGGGTGATGATGATGCGCAGGCGCAGCTTGGACAATGTTATTATAAAGGTCTTGGCGTGAAGCTGGATTTAGCGCAGGCAGTATATTGGTGGACGGAGGCTGCCGAGCAGGAACACACCGGCGCACAGGCCTGTCTTGGTTTGTGCTATGCGAACGGCCAGGGCGTGGAGAAAAATTATGAAACAGCCGTCTGCTGGTATACGAAAGCTGCCGAGCAGGAACATATGGTTGCACAATTTAAGCTTGGCGTGTGCTATGCCCAGGGCAGAGGCGTAGCGCAGGACTGGGGCAAGGCAGCTATGTGGTATACAAAGGCCGCCGAACAGGGATATATGTCTGCGCAAGTGAGTCTTGGCTATTGCTATTGTAACGGCCAGGGCGTGGAAAAAGATATGAGAACGGCAGCTGTATGGTGGGCAAAAGCAGGCGAGCAGGGAAACGCGGAGGCACAGTATAATGTGGGACAGTGCTGGTACTTTGGCAAAGGTATAGAGCAGAATTATGAGCAGGCGGTTTACTGGTATGCAAAAGCCGCCGCACAAGGGTACGCTTGTGCGCAGTTTAATCTGGGTGCCTGTTGCGAGAACGGAGACGGTGTAGGGCAGGACCTGAATCTGGCAATGTCCTTTTACACTGCCGCTGCCGCACAGGGCAATAAAAACGCGATTGCGGAGCTGAATCGGCTGAATGGACTGATGAATGAGTAGTCTTGCAGAATGGAGGTTTATAAATATGATTTCTTTAGGTTCTTCGATTTGGAAAGAACTTGATTCCGCCGGAAGTGATACGGATGAAATACTATATTGATACACCAGATGAAGTGGCGCTGCTTATGGCGCTTCCAATCGAGATTTTATCATGTGTCTGCTGGCTGGGCTGTAAAGCGGAAAACGACTATTTCCCGCAGGATTTGGAATTAGTAATTGGAGATAAGATACCAGATTTTATCTCTTTTCTGGAAGAAAATCTGACAGGTAAAGAAGATTTTAAGCAGGCGATAGATTTTGTGAACAAGAATTTGTGTTATTAAGCTGCCTGCAGTTATTTCCCGGCAAGTCCTCAATGTATGTTCGGGTCACATAAAAACAGACGGGGAGATATTTTACTGAGAGGAGCAAAAGATTTGGGACATGATTTGTATATTCAGGCAAGAATCAAAGAAAAGAGAACAGGACGGGTTATCTCCTGTGGCGACAGTGATGATTAAGCTGCAGAGGATGATATCGGTTTCCGCTCTTTTTATTCCCATTCCGCCATCAGCGCTGCGTGCCGTTTATGCGCATGTGGTGAATTGCTGCTGTTTTCCGGAGGACAAATCCTTTCTGAACCTGACACTTGATACAGGATGGATGAACCCGCATGATAGAAACACATATGAAAAAGCGAATCTACTGAATGCGGATAAGCTGCATGACCTGATTGCAACGCTTGATGGAATAAACTATGAAAATAAAGTTTGGGATGCCTGTTTTCTGTATAAGGAATATATTCCTGATGAAAAAGATTTAAGGCTTTTTTATGAGAATCCGTTGGCATATGAGCGGGAATTCAGGATGTGGAACTCTTATTAAGACCGTTTAGGAACGGAACGGTTCCTTACTCTGGAGTGGAATTATGAATCATACCATTGTATCAATTGGTTATGGTAAAAAAAGGCTCTCTGAAAGGGAACGTAAAGGAAAACCGAAAAAAAGCCAAAAAGACGATCCAGAGGAATATTTGGTAGATTTTGTGATTGAACGGCTTGAGATTGATTATAACAATGAACCAATAGAGGATAGCGAAAGCGATGCTGGCTTTGAGAATGCGGATGCAGAAATTGAACTATATAACACGAAATATGTAAAAAGGATTCAAAGAAAATTAAAACGCAAAACTCCATGTGTTCGACGGTGGTGGATTGTATCTTACCACCAAGTAGATAGGGAAAAACAACCCGAAAGCGGAACAGATACAGACCGATAACGAAATGCGTATGCGTTGGAATTGTGAAGTAGACAAGTCAAATTGCCACAGCAATTTGACTTTGCGATTGTCAGCGGCGTTTCTGAAACGGAGATACAACAGATAAAGAAAAAATATATCACAGACCGCATCATAGAATCGGTTGATATATTTGGCAGTCAGCTGGAACGACTGGGAAGTATTATCATGACTGCTGTTACAGCTTTGGCATTACTGATTTCTAAAGTATTGGATAAGGTAAGGGAACTGTCGGCAAAGTTTTTTGAGAAAGAAGTGGTACAGACGGTTGCAGAACCAAGCGAGGGAAGAACAACACAAATAATACCACAGACGGATAATGTGTCAAATCAGGAGCAAAGCCGCCTTAAAGAACTGACTGCCAATCCGTCAGCAACGCAACGGGAGTTGCAGCCCAAAACCGAAGCGCAGACAACAGAGCAGGAAACACCAAAGATACCGCCAAATCTTGTGATGTCTGCTGAATCCGCCGCATATCCAAAGCTGCTAAAGATTTATAAGGAATTAAATCGCCAAAACGGGATTATCTTTGACGCAGAGAGGGAGCGCAATGCTCTAGAGCTTGAGCGTGACAGCCTGAAGGGACTTGCAAAACTGACAAAGAAAGGGGAATGTGTAGGCTTTCTACAAAGCCTTTGCCCCCGCCAAAACAGCTTATGCCGACTACTGGGACAAAGCGGACAAGTGGGAAGAAAGATATGGCGAAAAATCACAAAAGCAGGAAGAAAGCGTACACAGACGGTTACACAATTATCAAAGGGAAAGCACAAACAGGCAAACGAAGCAGTCTTCAAAAAACATGGGAAGAGGAGAAAGATAATATCCTCCCTGTCACTTTGCCTTTCTTTAAAAAAAATATTTCTTGACATATAAATAGAATTATGGTAAATTATTAAAAAAATTTTGGAGAAAATGGAAATGCAGAACTTACATTTTACAATGAATTATATGTACATGTATTACAGACATACTTAGGAGTAATTGTGTTTCGATTAGATGCACAGTTACGCAGGTAGGTCTGATATGTCTGTGCATATAAATCGGTAGGTGTAAGTTGTAATTATGATAGAATGCTAGTAATAGCCGATAGTTTTAGAAGTGCACTGGACATATTGTATGTTTAGTGCTTTTTTGTTTGGAAAGGAGTTTTTTATGAAATTATTAAATGGAACAGAGGTTATCACTAAGCCTTATCGTGAAGAAGATGCGGAAGAAATTGTCAGGCTGATTCATAGAAATTTCATGGAAGTCAATGTGAAAGATTATGGAGAGAAGGTTATGGCTGCACTCTCTGCCATGCATGATGTGAATTGGTTCAAAGGTGTGGCAGAATACGCACATGTGTATGTGTTTTGGAATGAAAATAAAATTGTGGGTGTTGGTTCTATATCAAGTTTTTGGGGAAGCCTTACGGAAAGTATATTGCTTACTATTTTTGTGCTGCCGGAATTTCATGGGCAGGGGATTGGCAGTTATATCATTAATATCCTTGAATCCGATGAATTATTTTTAAGAGCAGAAAGAATAGAAATTCCCGCATCTATTACTGCGGTAGAATTTTATCGAAAAAAGGGATATGAGTATAAAAACGGAATAAAAGAGCTGGATGATGAGCAGCATTATCGGCTGGAAAAATTCAGAATAAATAGCTAGAGCGTGTTTGAAAAATCATTCCCACCACCTGCATAACGACGCATACGCGTCGTATTCACCACTTTGTGCGATATTTGCACCAAATTCAGGTTACATAGCCCGCTATGCGCCCTTCATTTGGCACAAATCTCCCACAAACTGTGACGCACATCTGGCAGAAAGCATTTTTCAAACACGCTCTAGGAGGAACGATGATAATGACAATTAGGACAATGGATATTGAAGATTTTGAAAAAATCTATGATTTATGGATACATACGGAAGGCATGGGATTGAATACAACAGATGATTCAAGGGAAGGAATTGCCAAATATTTATTGCGGAATCCCAATACATGTTTTGTTGCTGAAGATAACGGAAAACTCATAGGTATCATTATGGGTGGACATGACGGGCGCAGAGGTTTTATCAATCACACTACTGTCAAGAAAGAATACAGGGGACAGGGAATTGGGAAAAAGCTAGTTAAAAGGGTTGATTTAATTTAATACGGAGGCTGTATATGGAAATAACATTATTAAGGGCAAATATTAACAACGCAAAAGAACTACATGCTATGCAGGTGAAATCGTTCAAAGAATTGTTGGAGAAATATCAGGATTACGATACAAATCCAGGAAACGAGAGCGTGGAAAAAGTAGAAGCACGCTTGAAACAGGACTTTACATTTTACTATTTTATCTGTATCGGACAGCAAAAAGTAGGAGCTATCCGTATTATTGACAAAAAGGAAAACGGAAAAAACAAAAGAATTTCCCCAATATTTATATTGCCGGAATTTCAAGGGAAAGGCATTGCACAGAAAGCAATCCGGCTGTGTGAAGAAATGCATGGAAACGAAAATTGGGAACTGGACACAATTTTGCAGGAGTCTAAAAACTGTCATTTGTATGAAAAAATGGGGTATCGCCAAACAGGTAAAACAAAGGTCATTAATGAAAGACTCACATTAACATTTTATGAAAAGAAGGGGGAAGACATAACATGAATGTAATCATACTTGGTTCCGGAGGCTGTGTCAGCACGCCAAGGGCATGTTGTAACTGTCGTGTATGTACAGAAGCACGGCAGAAAGGATTTCCTTATGCAAGAACGGGGTGCAGTCTGTTTGTTGAAGATGTGAATCTATTGATTGATACGCCGGAAGATATCAATGCTTCATTGAATAATTCCGGCATACAGAAAGTAGAACATATTTTATACAGCCATTGCGATCCCGATCACACAATGGGAATGCGCGTAATTGAGCAATTGAAAATGGACTGGCTTGCCAATTCACTGGGAAAGAAACCCGATAATCCGATAGAAGTTGCTTCTTTGCCTGCCATTCTCGCAGATATTAAAAAGCAAGGTACAAAGTATGGTTCAGCTATTGAATACTATGAGGCAAGTGGTCTTATATATACAAAAGAAATTCGAGCTTTCAAAAAAGATAATATTTTGATTGAATTGGTACCGGTAGATGAACAGGAACACGTGGCAATATTTATTATTTCATCCAACAGTAAAAAGATAATTTATGCCCCATGTGATGT
>JAIECJ010000152.1 GCA_029068555.1 Lachnospiraceae bacterium | reverse complement strand
GAAAAAGAATGTTCAGATTACCCATGGCCGTGGACGCCAGAGACAAACAATATCAGCTACTGTATGCCAGAGCCGGGCATGAGGGCGGTTCTGCATCTGGGGACGCACGAGGAAAAGGATGGCAGGGGTGTCCTTGCGGGGAGGCGGACGCGTAACGACAGGTCAAGGGACAAGTACGAGAAGTGCCTTCAGACAAAGAACCATAAAATGGCTGGGATTTATCCGGGACACATCATTCAGGGGGCGGATCATCTGCAAAAGATGCTCAGCATGAGTGACAGGATGGGAATCGAGCTTTTTGGCGATATGGATATGTTATTGGAGGCAGAAGGAAGAATACAGGTTGCGGGAAAATGCATATCGGTGCTGTCACCAATCACAGTGACCGGAAGGACAGATATATCCAATATCGAGGTGTGCAGGGATTTTAATTTTTATGCACCGGCAGGGGTACATACAGTAGGGACAGGAACACATCAGGAAAAGTGTGATGCAGATGAGCGGCAGGAAAAAGAGCGCAAACAGGAAAAGAAGCCGACGCAGGAGATTAGCCATTGGCAGGCATCCTATGCTGCCATTGCAGCAGTTCCGGCAGCGGACTTTGCAAAGCTGGATAATATGGCGCTGCTGGCAGACGTTTATGCCTGTGGGAGTATACCCAAGATAGCGAAAGCGACAACAACAATTGCGCTTACAGAAGTCATGGGCGGGAAAAAGGACAGTGCGTGCAGCTTTGCGGGCGCATTCAGGACAATGGAGAATAACACCGTAAAGGGCGGGATTTCCCTGCCTGAAAAATAAGAGTGGTGATGTCATTAAGGAGGTGCGAAGTATGGAGGTCGTGGTTTATGTATTAGAGCTGATTGCCTTATTTGGATTAACTGGATGTGCATTTCAAAAGGAAGAAGACGAGGTGGAACTAACCTTTGATGATATCATAGGCGGAAATGAAAGCTGGGACGAGAGTGAGATATATGAGGAAGCCAGAACAAATGAAGACCGGCAGGGAGAACGAGCGACATGTGAGGCTCTGGTGAGCTGTACCTCGGCGTGCAGTGAATCGGAGACTGTAAAAATGTCTGCCAGTGGAAACGAGATTCTTACAGATGTTTCACAATTAAACAAAAATGATATCTCAAGGGAAGCCCCTTTTTCGGGATGCAGGCTTTCGCCGGATAAGAAATGCACGCTGGATACCAGTTATATAGAGGGTGGGGCATGGCAGGATTATGATGAGAATTATGACATGGGTTCAGGAAAAAATGCATTGGACTGTGACAGGTCATATATGTTCTGCCAGTATGGGCATGGGATTATATACCTTAAGGACGCCGGACAGACATTCAAGGATCAGGTGGAGGAAAAAGCAGAGGATGAACTTTTGATAACGCTTGATATATTGCAAGGGATGGTGGTGTATGATGATAATGGAGATGTAAGTAAAAGAACCGAAGTGAACAGAATCAAAATAGGGGTTAAGGAAATAGATACTTATGATTTTAAAAGTCAAATACCAATATATAAACCAACACGAGAACTTACGCAGGCGGATGTGGATGAAATTAACAGGGTTCTGTACAAGTATGAAATTAATACACAAGAAAGGGCTGCGCATTTTTTGGCACAATGTACGGCTGAATCAAAATTGGGATATGGACCAGTTGAAACATATAATGGTGATGATATTTTTAGACATTTTGCATACAGGGATCGTGATGCTGGTCTGGGTAATAAATATGTGGATGATGGAGCTATATTTAGAGGAGCTGGAGCAATTCACATAACAGGTAGAGATGTTTATACAGAATTTCAAAAGTATATGGAAGAACACGGTGTATCGGATGGCAACATAGTAGACCATGGATCTGTATGTGTTGGAAAATATTATTTTTGGGAGTCGGCAGGATACTATTGGCACGTGTATAAAAATATCAATAATAAATATTTTAATAATGGCAAGGAAGTGTCAGTTGAAACAATTACAGAAAAGATAAACGGAGGCAGAGGTCAATTGGAAGTGCGGGAACAGGCATATCTTTATTTGATTCAGGCATTGAAAGGGGGCAATTAGAACTGGTATGATACATGAAAAAAAGGTATTGTTTTATGGAGAAATTTTTATAATAATGTTTTTATCCGGATGCATCAGTACCAATTTTGTGGACAGGAGCATCCCTGAAAAGGAAAGCAATGCGGCAGTATCCTCTGACGCATTGCCTGAGGCAAAGAAACATTTAAAAATGGAAAAGTGCTATAACAGCCATGGCAGGATGGAGATGATATTTGAATATGACGAGAGGGGGAACATGACTGCGGAATATGTCTATAATGAGGACGGCTCCATTGACTGGGAACATTCCTGCATATGGGAATACGATGAAATGGGCAACATAACAGTTGAAGACCACCATTCTTATAAATTAGTGTGGGAATACGATTCGGAAGGCAGGATGACGGCAGACAATTATTATAGTAAGGCAATTACCCTGGAACATACATATGAGTATGACGAGAATGGGAACAGGATATCACATTATATTTACGAGAAGAGCGCGTATATGGGCACAAGGGATGGATACTATGAGACATACGAATACAATAAGGATGGAAACCTGACGGTGCGGTATTATTACAGACCCGATGGTACAAGGTGTGTGGATATCAGGCGCGAATATGATGACAATGGCAACATGGCAGCTGAATATTCCTACAGCAGTAATGGCGTCATACTCTGGTCAGATTCACATACATATGAATATGATCAGGACAACAATAAACGGGTGCAGTATTCCTACAAGGATGACGGCACAAAATATATGGAGTACGCATGGCGTTATGATGACAGGGGGAATATGCTGGAACAGACTGTTTATAACATGGATGGAACCATCGACTGGAAATCCTCGGGAGCATATGAGTATGATGTAGACAATAATGTAACAAAGGAATATGCATTTGATGAGGATGGTGTTAAATGGGAAGAGATGTCCTATGAATATGATAGGAGCGGAAACAAGGTCAGGGAGATTAGTTATGCCTATAAAGATAAATTACACTGGGAATACAGATACACTGCCGACGGTAAAATTTTGGAGCAAAAACGTTATAAAGAAGATGGGGCATTCACATGGGAAATTGCAGAATACGATACAAACGGAAATGTCACGTCAAAAAGCAAATATAAGGAGGATGGCTCTATTGATTGCCAGAGTAGGATTGAATACAATAAAGAGGGGAATGAGGTTGCACATTACATTTATGATGGGGATGGCACAATCATATATGAAAGTCACACAGAGTGTATTTATTATGAATAAACTAAGCGCAAGTAAATATCCGAGAATATAAGTGATTTTATGTGCTTAGAAAATAACAGAACGATTTAGGAAGGGGGAGGTTCGACATGCATCTTCCCTTTTTACAGAAGTGACATGTTAGGTATTGTGAAGAAAGCAACAATGGGTATATTGAAAGATGAGAAGATTTAGCGGTAAGATAGAGAGTGTGGAGGTCACAAAGAAAAACCGGACATGGCAGGTGAAAGTAAAATGCACAGGAGGGAGTGCGGCACTGGACAGGATACCGAAAAAACGTTCTTTTCAGAATACAGAAATGACGTATCCGGATATTGTGAAAGAGGTAACAATAGGGTATACTGATATTACCTATGTGTGGAATGTGGATGACAGCCGTGTATTAGGACAGCCGCTTATTCAGTACGAGGAGACGGACTGCCGCGGGATGCGGCGTTTTATCTGGAAATCCGGACAAGGGAAAACTGGCAGACTGGCGACTGGGTCATATGGAATGACAGGCGGTATCAGGTTTATGAAAAGATGGTTGCATACAGGAATGGGGAGCTTCTGATATGCTGCCGGCTGGGCGCGGAGGGGACATTTTACCAGAAGAAGCAGTACAATGAACGACTGGCGGGCGTGCGCCTTGACGGGACGGTGCGAAAGACGCAGGAGGAAGACGTCTATATCCAGCTTGACATAGACGAAAAAGAATGTTCAGATTACCCATGGCCGTGGACGCCAGAGACAAACAATATCAGCTACTGTATGCCAGAGCCGGGCATGAGGGCGGTTCTGCATCTGGGGACGCACGAGGAAAAGGATGGCAGGGGTGTCCTTGCGGGGAGGCGGACGCGTAACGACAGGTCAAGGGACAAGTACGAGAAGTGCCTTCAGACAAAGAACCATAAAATGGCTGGGATTTATCCGGGACACATCATTCAGGGGGCGGATCATCTGCAAAAGATGCTCAGCATGAGTGACAGGATGGGAATCGAGCTTTTTGGCGATATGGATATGTTATTGGAGGCAGAAGGAAGAATACAGGTTGCGGGAAAATGCATATCGGTGCTGTCACCAATCACAGTGACCGGAAGGACAGATATATCCAATATCGAGGTGTGCAGGGATTTTAATTTTTATGCACCGGCAGGGGTACATACAGTAGGGACAGGAACACATCAGGAAAAGTGTGATGCAGATGAGCGGCAGGAAAAAGAGCGCAAACAGGAAAAGAAGCCGACGCAGGAGATTAGCCATTGGCAGGCATCCTATGCTGCCATTGCAGCAGTTCCGGCAGCGGACTTTGCAAAGCTGGATAATATGGCGCTGCTGGCAGACGTTTATGCCTGTGGGAGTATACCCAAGATAGCGAAAGCGACAACAACAATTGCGCTTACAGAAGTCATGGGCGGGAAAAAGGACAGTGCGTGCAGCTTTGCGGGCGCATTCAGGACAATGGAGAATAACACCGTAAAGGGCGGGATTTCCCTGCCTGAAAAATAAGAGTGGTGATGTCATTAAGGAGGTGCGAAGTATGGAGGTCGTGGTTTATGTATTAGAGCTGATTGCCTTATTTGGATTAACTGGATGTGCATTTCAAAAGGAAGAAGACGAGGTGGAACTAACCTTTGATGATATCATAGGCGGAAATGAAAGCTGGGACGAGAGTGAGATATATGAGGAAGCCAGAACAAATGAAGACCGGCAGGGAGAACGAGCGACATGTGAGGCTCTGGTGAGCTGTACCTCGGCGTGCAGTGAATCGGAGACTGTAAAAATGTCTGCCAGTGGAAACGAGATTCTTACAGATGTTTCACAATTAAACAAAAATGATATCTCAAGGGAAGCCCCTTTTTCGGGATGCAGGCTTTCGCCGGATAAGAAATGCACGCTGGATACCAGTTATATAGAGGGTGGGGCATGGCAGGATTATGATGAGAATTATGACATGGGTTCAGGAAAAAATGCATTGGACTGTGACAGGTCATATATGTTCTGCCAGTATGGGCATGGGATTATATACCTTAAGGACGCCGGACAGACATTCAAGGATCAGGTGGAGGAAAAATCGGAGGATGAACTTTTGATAACGCTAGATATATTAGGCGGTATGGAGATCATGGAGAAAGATGAAAAAACCGGAAATACATTTCCAAGGAAATGGAAGATAAAGGAGGTGGAGAAGTACGACACAAAATCATTCATTCCAGAATATAAGAAGGTGAGAGAATTGACGCAAGATGACATAGATGAAATAAACAGGGTATTATACAAGTATGAAATCAATACGCCAAACAGAGTTGCTCATTTTCTGGCACAGTGTACAGTCGAGTCGGATTTTGGGACAGGACCTATTGAGAGATATGAAACAGATATTAATAAGGACTTTAAAAAATATGAGCCTGGAGGAGAGTGTTCGGCAGGACTGGGTAACAGACCTGGCGAAGGAGCCAAATTTAGAGGAGCAGGTGCAATACACATAACAGGAAGAGCTGCCTACGAAGGCTTTCAGGATTACATGAAAGAATATGGAATAGAAGATAAGAAAATTGTTGTTGAAGGCGCAGTATATGTGGGAAAAAAATATTTTTGGGAGGCAGCGGGGTATTATTGGAGTGTATATAAGGCTTCATATAAGTTGAATGAAAAATGCGATAAAGGTGATAGTGTTATGAGCATTACAGAGATAGTCAATAGTGGGCATAGTAAGCTTGAACTACGAGAGGATGCTTATGAATATTTACGTGCAACATTAGGAGCTAAATAATAGACTTTTTAGTTGCGTTTACGTAGGTCTGTATAATGTAAGAGGATAAAGATATGTGTAAAAGAATTCCAATAATTTTAGTAATGTTTTTCGGGTGTGCAGCATTTATTACAGGATGTATAAATTTGGGGACTGAAAAAGGGGATGTGGAAATTGCCGATAACAGAGAAGAAATAAAACTTATATCAGAGGTATCACAGAAATTTGAAAGAAACGTAAAAACAGAAACCGGATTTAGCGCAGATGGAAAAAAAATTCATTATTTTGAATTTGACGAGAATGGGAACAGGATAACAGAATATTATTATGATGAGAATGGAGCTGTTGACTGGAGAAATTCATATACTCGTGAATATAATGAAACAGGAAAGATGATTGTAGAAAACAGTTTTTTCGAAAATGGTTCAATCTACGAAAGAAAAATATGGGAGTATGAACTTGATGACAGAATGATTACAGAGAGTTATTTTTGTGGTGGATATCAGTTGAGATATGTATATGAATATGACCAGAACGGAAACCAGATTACAAAGTATATGCATAAAGAGCGGAATGGGAAAATATGGGATGGTTATGTTGAAAAGTGTAAGTATGACAAGAATGGCAATTTGATAGCAGAATATAGTTACAAAGACGATGGTACAATAAGCTGGGTATCATCACATATGTACGAATATGATCAAGATAATAATAAGCTGGTACGGTATTCATTTGATGTTGATGATAAAAGGTATATACATTACACATGGAGTTATGACAACAACGGTAAAGTGTTGGATGAACGATGTTTTAAACCAGACGGAACTGTTGACTGGTGGGATTCAAAAACGTATAAACGTGACACAAATGGAAATATGATAGAGAAGTGCGATTTTCATGAAAATGGTTCTATAAGAAAGTTAACAATACGCAAATATGATAGTGACAAAAATCTGGAAACAGAGTTTGAATATAACGATGGAGACATTCTGCATATGATTTGTGAGTATGATTCTGATGGTAGAATAATGTCAGAGAAAGTCTATAATGATGATGGTTCCGTTAGCTGGTCATCCTCAAGTACTTTTGAATATGACAAGAATGGGAACCTAATAACAAGATATAATTATGATGACAATGGAAACGTTCGTTTTCAATATAAGTATGAATATAATACAAACGGAGACTGTATCGCATATTTAGGATGTACAGATGATAATTCCATTGAGTTTGAGTATCAGTATGTATATACTTATTATAATTAAAAATTCTGTGTTTACTGGGTAGTTTGGGAAGTTATTATTGAAGTTATAAAGTAAATCTGCATCATGCACAGCCTGCCGCATGGCCATTCATGCTTTGAAAGTCAAATACCAGTATATAAGACAATATGGGAGTTTACGCAGGAAGATGTGGATGAAATTGACAGGGTTCTGTACAAATATGAAATTAATACACCAAATAGAGCTGCGCATTTTCTGGCACAATGTACAGCTGAATCAAAATGGGGATGCTTACCGGTTGAGCGTTAGAAGGGGGAATTAGAATGCCCATTTAGAAAGGGAAGGTTCGATATGCATCTTCCCTTTTTTTGAGAATGCTGATGTCAGGATTTTTAAACGTGTGAGTTTGGTGGAGAGTGTTCGGCAGTATTTGATTAGGAGTTGGAAGGGAGAAAATGAGCAGTAAAATGAAACAGGGAAAAAGGTTACTCATAAACGTCCATTCTGCGGATAAGGAAAGTTCTAATAAAGAAAGTGATATGGCAATATTGGCGGACACACTGTCCAATGAGAAAAAACATATAAAATCTGAAAAGTGTTTTAATGCCAATGGAAAGATGGAGATTTTTCGGGAATATGACGAGAATGGGAACATGACGGCGCAATATGTCTACAACAAGGAC
>JAIECJ010000151.1 GCA_029068555.1 Lachnospiraceae bacterium | reverse complement strand
TTGTTATAATATCAACATTTCTAGTATGGTTGTTATTTATTCCAATTTTAAATCCGTTTTTGAAATATGTGATGGGAATCGGGAACTTTGATACTGTTAGGCGAATATTAATAGTCTTAATACCATTCTACTTTGCATATGATTACACGGTTTTGTTTGACAATATATTAATTGGATATGGTAAAACTCATTATTGCTTTGCCATATCGACGATTGTTAATCTGGTTTATTATCCCATTGTCTACAGATTGTTTTTAAATGATATAATTATACCCAGTATAACGTTTATCTGTATGATGTTTGGGTTTGGCATGGTAATACATTTGGGTTGCAGCATTATATGCTTTGTCATATATAAAAGACATTCGAATGAAATAGATCTTTACAAAAGGACCTGACCATATTAACATGGAATAATACGTAAACGCCTGACAATGTGAAGGTGGAGAAGCAGATTGTACTCATAAAAAGCAAAGATTTGGTCAGTAATATATGGCTACTCTTCGCACTTAGGCGTGTTATGGAGAACCATATATAAATAAATGCGGAATTATACAGAGGTTTAGGAAGTGTCTAAAAAACAAAAGTTGTCCCGTTGGGAATGAGGAGGATAAAATGCTTAGTGACAAGGGATTTGATTTATGGGCAATAAGCAGTATTTTCATTATGGAGTGAAACGTGCTTATGAAGATCTGAATGGGATGCAGAATCGGCCGGAAAAGCTTTGCGATATGATACAGGCAGTAATATCGGCAGCTTCTGTGATGTCTGTAAGGAATCATTTATCCGAACTTATGAAAGAAACAATGGCCGTGTTCCATAGTGTAAAAGAAACCATTGCCATACAAAAGAAACCGGCAAACGGAGAGTCGCTGATTGGCACATACGAGGAGATGTATTCAAATTGGCGGAATAAGGATGCATTCAGTAGCTGAAACCGGAAACAGACATCTCGCATTTATGAGCTTAATCAGTGCAAATGAGATGTTCTCTGAAATTCACAGCGAAGTGAATATAAAAAAATATGATGCCTTGAACATCTCCACCGATTTCCTGTTTGGACTTGAAAAGGAGAAAAAATGATAAATAAACCGATTATTATACAAGCAAAAACAGGCTTGCTTTCAGAAATATATGAATTGGTCCATAGGACAATTGAAGAAATATATACCAAATATTATTCGGACGAAGCGGTTAGATTTTTTTTGGAACTTCACAGTAAAAAGAATATTTTAAAAGACATTTCAGACGGAAAAGTATATGCTGTTACTCTTGGACGAGATGTGATCGGAACAGGAACACTCGACGGTGATCATATTAAGCGTTTGTTCGTATTGCCCAGGTTTCAGGGGCAGGGAATAGGTACGCTTATTATGGATCGTTTTGAGAGCGAGATCATAAAGAATCATGGCGCTGCATGGTTGGATTCCTCGCTTCCAGCAGGAAAATTTTACAGCAGCCGTGGATACATCACAAAGGAATACAAGGAGCATAAGCTTGAAAATGACAAAGTGCTGGCATATGAGATTATGTGCCGGAATAATTTTCCGATCGATCCGAATGAATATAATGCGCCATAACAGCTTGTAAGACACTCCTGCAGCTATCAGATCCTCAGCCTGGGTCGCAATTCCGGGCGAACACATTTCACCTTTTACAAATCCGACATAATTGTCATGATCCATAACATACACCTCTCCACCCACATGATAAGTGAGTGTTCCGACATTTTTCGCAAGCATTGTACGCGTCGTATTCACCACTTTGCGTGATATTTGCGCCAAATTCAGTCAACGTAAGGCATTGCCCTTTATGCCTTTGACCCCTATGCCTCCTTCATTTGGCACAAATCTCCCACAAACTGTGACGCACATCTGGCAGAAAGCATTTTTCAAACACGCTCTAAAGCGTACATGGACTGACGGTCAAATGCAGATTTTTTATTATTGTTTTCAGGAGATAAGTTCTGATAACATGGATAATTGAACAATAGACAATAACAGGTTATGTGAAACTCACAAAACATCACAATAATCTTTCAAATCTGTTAGAATTTATTTCGTTTCAGAAAGAATGTGGACAGAATTATATATGATAATTTAATACAACAATAATTTCACATATGGAGGAACGTTATGGATATCTTGTCAACAAAAGATTTGAAAAAAATTTATGGGAGCGGAGAAAACGTAGTGTACGCCCTGGCTGGTGTAAACCTGTCCGTCGAAAAAGGGGAATTTGTCGCCATAGTTGGCACATCAGGAAGCGGTAAGTCAACATTGCTGCATATGCTTGGCGGATTAGACAGACCAACATCAGGCGGTGTGTCTGTGGATGGAAAAGAGATTTTTACTCTGAAGGATGAGGCGCTTACGATATTCCGGCGCCGTAAAATTGGTTTTATTTTTCAAAACTATAACCTGGTACCAGTGCTGAACGTTTATGAAAATATTGTTTTACCTGTACAGCTTGACGGTAACGAACCCGACAAAGGGTATATAGACAGCATTATTGAAACGCTGGGATTGTCTAGCAAGCTTTCAAACCTGCCCAATAATCTTTCCGGCGGACAACAGCAGCGTGTGGCAATTGCAAGGGCACTGGCGGCAAAACCCGCAATCATCCTTGCAGACGAGCCGACGGGAAATCTGGACAGCAGAACAAGTCAGGATGTTATGGGATTATTGAAAATTACGAGCCGCAAGTATATCCAGACAATTGTGATGATAACACACAATGAAGAAATTGCACAGCTTGCAGACCGCATTATCCGTATTGAGGACGGACATATCGTGACTGGTCAGAATGGAGGTCAGATATCATGAATGTGGCAAACAGGAAATGTATACGAAATGTAAGCTTTAAGGCTCTGAGGTCGGCAAAACGAAAGAGCATTGTGTCCATATTGGCGATTGCGCTAACTACATTACTGTTTACAGCGCTTTTTACGATTGTGACATCCCTTGTACACGGCATGGAACAGCAAAATTTCAGACAGGTGGGGGGATATGAGCACGGTAGTTTTAAATATTTGACATATGAGCAGTTTCAGGAGCTGAAAGACGACCCGCTTATCAAGGAATACGGTGTCCGGCGTGTTGCTGGTATGGCAACAGAAAAACCGTTCCATAAGAGCCATGTGGAAATCAGCTGGTGTGACCAAAATGCTGCAAAATGGATGTTTCTGAATTTAATACAGGGAAGACTTCCGGAGGAGGGTACAAACGAGGCTGCAACAGACTTAAAAGTATTGGAACTTCTTGGTATAGAACCTCAGATTGGAGCACAGGTCACAATTCCGATTGGCAATGGAAATCAGACAGTTACAGAAACGTTCACCCTATGTGGCTGGTGGGAGTATGACGAAGCAACCATAGCAAATCATGTCATTATACCAGAAAGCAGGCTTGATGAGATTATTGGCAAATTTGATGCTGCCAGTTCAAATAAAATTTTTGGCACCTATATTCTGAGTTTTATGTACAAAAACAGCAGGAATATAGCTGAAAATAATAAGAAAATTCTTGAACGTTATGGTTATCAATGCGAGGATCAGAGTAAGGATAATTATATTAGTGACGGTGTAAACTGGGGATATATGTCAGCCCAGCTTGACAACAGCATGGATATCATGACGATTGTTTCTATTGTGGGTATTCTTGCTTTAATAATATTTACGGGATATCTGATAATATATAATGTTTTTCAGATATCTGTCTCAAATGATATCCGCTTTTATGGTATGCTCAAAACTATAGGAACAACAGGAAGACAAATCCGAAGAATTTTGTATATTCAGGCTTATTTGTTATCTGCGATAGGCATACCGTTTGGAATGGCAGCAGGATATTTCAGTGGTGTTATCCTGACAAAATCAATTGCAGGACCGTTAAACGGGATAAGACTTAGTACTTTTTCGGCAGATCCGGTGATATTCATATTTTCAGCAGTATTTGCACTTCTAACAGTTGTGATTTCATGTCAGAAGCCTGCAAAGTATGCTGCAAAGGTGTCGCCGATTGAGGCGCTTCGTTATTCAGAGGGTGAAAGTGTTAAACGTTCTGTAAAAAAAGCAATAAAGGGGGCTTCTGTGCCTAAAATGGCATGGTCCAATATAGGAAGAAACCGTGTAAAGACAGCAGTGACTATTATTTCTCTGTCCCTTGCGGTTGTACTTTTGAATATGACAGTGACTTTTGCAAAATCTTTCGACATGGAAAAATATTTAAGCAGGTTTATCAGTGTAGATTATCTGGTGGCAAATGGTTCCCATCTTGAGGCGTACAATATATTTTGGAATGAGGGTATTGCTGTGGATGAGGAAGTCATTGTACAGATTAATGAACAGAAAGGCATCACAGAAAGCGGCAGGACTTATGGATTTTATGCAGAGAATTTTGTCCCTAAGGAGTATTATAAAAATAGCTATTTACAGCATACGTCGCAGGAAAATCTTGATGTAATGCTACAGAATGCCACACAGGAAAATGGCATGATTTTGGATGGCCTGGCTCTTTATGGAATGGAGGATTTCTGTCTTGATAAACTGAACGTTTTGGAAGGCAGTCTTGACAAGCTGTATCAGGGTGGAGACTATGTTGCAGCAGTATATATAGCCGGTGATTATGGGGAAACGAAATGGAATGCAAACTGGGCAAAAGTTGGTGACAAGGTAAGAGTCAGATATACAGAACAATATGAATATTATAATACTGAGACAGGTGAAATTTACGAGAATCTTGACAACGTTTCATATGGTGTGCCAGTTGCATCAAGACCATTGGTATATCATGATAAGGAGTATGAGGTTGTGGCGCTTGTGACTGTGCCGTCCCAGCTGGGCTTTCGATTTTATGGATCCAACCAGTTTGTCATGGATGCTGATACATTTTGTCAGGATACAGGATCTTCGTCAGTGATGTATTATGCATATGACATGGACAGTACAAATTCGGAATATGCAGAGGATATGGAAAACTTTTTGACCGACTATACAGAAAATATTGCGGATGATTACGGATATGAGAGCCGTAAACACGCGAAGCAGAATTTTATTCGTATAAAAATATGTTTGCGTTTGTGGGGAGCGTACTCAGTTTTATTGTAGGGCTTGTCGGAATACTGAATTTCCTGAATTCCATTGTCACGGGAATCTTGTCACGGAGGCGGGAGCTTGCTGTTCTGCAGGCGGTTGGCATGACAGGAAAGCAGTTAAAACAGATGCTCATTCTGGAAGGACTATATGAGTCAATCGGTTCACTGATGGTAACGCTGGTGCTTACAGTACTGACTGCGCCATTTGTCAGCAGTCTGCTTAGTAGTGTATTCTGGTTTCTGACTTATAAATTTACGGTGTTGCCAATATTAATTATTGTGCCAGTATTTGCGTTGCTGGGTATTATAATACCCTATCTGTCATATCGCTCCATGGTGAAAAAGTCTGTGGTCGAGAGACTGCGCGAGGCGGAATAATACATTGCCCTTTACATCGCTTTCATTTGGCACAAATCTCCCGCAAACTGTGACGCACATCTGGCAGAAAGCATTTTTCAAACACGCTCTAGCAGAAAGGTTTTTATTTTCAAGGAGATGGATGGCCTACTCATGGTAGGTCACCACCTTGTCATTTTCATATATTCTTGTTTTACCATCAGGAATCAGGGATTCACCATCGCGCATAATCATTGCAATGAGCTCATCAGGTGCAAGATCAAGCTCGGATATGGAATGACCACACCATGGATGGGTTCTGTCAATCAGCGTTTCTTCAAGCTGTTCATTGCCGCTCGGACTGTAAGAGGGCGCGCTTAAAATGATGCTGTCCCCTGCCAGAATCAGGGTGTCGCCTTTCGTGATGATTGTCTCATGATTGCGTTTTATCATAAGGGCAAGATAGCCTGTAGGGAAACATACCTCTTTGACAAGCTTATTTTCCCAGTCGTGTCCTTTCGGGATAAACATGCGAATCAGCGTGATGGCAGAATCTTCCTGATAATCATTGAACGTCTTTCTGACATCAGCGTTTTCATCAATCATGTCAAGTCTCTGTGCTGCCCTTGGTAATAGCGTTCCCTGTATCGCCACTGAGAAGAGGGATACCATAAACACAATGTGGAATATGTTGTGCGGCATGATGATTCCGCCAGCAACTGCCATAATGGCAAACACGGAAGATGAAGCGCCCCTGAGACCTGCCCATGATACCAAAAGACATTGCCTTACAGAACACCGAAACGGTTTTAACAGCAGAAACACTGCGACAGGTCTTGCTATCAGTGTCAAAATGACTGTGATGACAATTGCAGTAAAAATGACCTCAGACATTTCATGTGGAATTGTCAAAAGACCTAACAGGAAGAAAATAAGAATCTGGGCAAGAGAAGTAACGCCATCAAAAAACGGAATGAGTGTTGCCTTGCTTGTTATTTGGCTGTTACCAATAATAATGCCCATTATGTACACGCTCAGATAAGCGTTCCCGCCCAGAACCTGTGACAGTCCATAGCAAATAAGAACCATTGCAATCATAAATATCGTGTCAAGCCCTTCAGAAACAAGTTCAGTTTTTGTCATGAGCCATACAGTCAGCCTTGCAAATATGAACCCGATAAGGCTGCCAACTACCAACTGCAAGAAGATTCTAAGCATAATGTGTTCTGCCTTTCCGGAATCAATGATGCCCATTGCGATAAAAGTGAGCATATATGCCATAGGATCATTACTTCCGCTTTCCATTTCCAGAAGTGAAGCCGTACTGTCTTTTAGATTCAGCTTTTTCTGACGCAGTATTGCAAACACGCTGGCAGCATCGGTCGAACCAAGAACTGCACCTGCCAGAAAGCTTTCTGGCAGTGAATAGTTTAAAACCAGCCTGACAAATAATGCAGTGACAGCAGCAGTGACAGCTACGCCGATTGTCGACAAAAGGATGGATTTTGCAGCCACATCGCGCGCAAGCTCCCATTTCAGGTTAAAACCGCCATAGAACATGATGAACAGCAATGCAATGGAGCAGATATTTTCAGCAAGCTTATAGTCATCAAACGGAATTTTAAAAATGCCGTCGCTTCCGAACAACATACCAATAAACATAAACAAAATCAGTGCTGGCATGCCAAATTTTCCGGAAAACTTTTCAGCCATTACGCAGAGCAGTATCACGATTGCAACAAGTAGTAAGACAAAAGCCATAAAACCACCCTTTCTTAATGATCAAATCAAATAGTTCCAATTATTATTATCCTAACCTTAATTGGCAAAGGTTTCAAGTGCAATTTATCCATATTCAAATTTCTCCAGAAATAAAATGTTATTCACTTTCTTTATCTGATTGTGTTTTTGCCTGTTCTTTGTCAGGATTATGTATCAAACCACCTGTTTCATAGATACAGGTAAACGCTGCCGCACCAAGTGCAGCCACAACCATAAGACCAAATATTATATTTTCAAGCATATGAAAAATCCTCCATTATTCAAACGAATCAAAAGTAAGCATATCAGCTTTTGGTACGCAAAAAAGACGCTTTGCATGTGCGTTTCAATAATAAACAATGGAAGTTATGCTTTTTTACCGTCATTGTGATGAATGTATTCCAGTGTTCTTTGATGATACCGGTTAGCAAATGCTCTGGTATACAAAAAAGAGTTGCGGAATGCGAGTGATAATTGAAATGTTGTAACAAGAAACAACATCAGAATGAATAATTTGCTGAGTCTTGAAACAGACAGATTCCGTGCTGCCTGCTGGGCGGAAATAAAATGCTCAAGTGTATTGGACGCATGTTTTTCACAGTAGCCGTCAGTGTCAGAAACACTTCGTACAGGCAACAGAGAAGCAGTATCTGTTTCGGCACTGGTATGTGAAAAGAAGGAATTTGTCTGAATATCTTCACAGTAAATTCCCAGCGCAAGTAATGATATCATTAAAAGACCACAAAATAATCTGCTATGTACAAGCTTTTTCATATG
>JAIECJ010000150.1 GCA_029068555.1 Lachnospiraceae bacterium | reverse complement strand
TTTTTATTCAGTATTCTGAAATACAGAATAGCAAATAACCTTAGTTCGTAACATACTTTATTTCAAATAAATAACTCGCAGTATTTTGTTCTCTCGATATTTTAGCATAAAATGAATGTTATGGGTATTAAAAAAGAAAAAATGCCCTGCCGAAGCAGGGCGCACTCTCTCCATATTTTAAATCGTCCGGAACATTTTCTGTGAAACGGGCTTCTCTTCCTTGTTCTTTTCCAGCTCCTTTCTGGCATTCTCCAACTCTTCCATCCGCTTCAACTCATCCGTTGCATCCTCCAAACCAAGGTGCGTGTAGGTATTCAGCGTGACACCGATATCGCTGTGTCCCATCAGGTATTGGAATGTCTTGGGATTCATGCCCGACTTCGCCATATTGCTACAGTAGGTATGGCGGCAGATGTGGGGAGTGATATTCGGCACCTGCACCCGATAAATATCATTGTACCGTTTGACCATGTGATTGAATCGGTGTTCCCAATGCATCGCCACTTCTGGGTAGCCGTTCTTATCCGTAAAAAGGAATCCCACATAGCCATCCACCACCCTCTCGTATTCTGGCGGCTCCCTGTCCTCGATAATCGCCCAGAAGCACTGCGCCACGTCTTCTGTCATGGGCAGTTTCCTTGTCCCAGCATTCGTTTTGGTGGATTCAATGACCAGCCTCATGTCGGAAGTCCGCTGAAGCTGGTGATCGATATTGATGACCTTGTTTTCCAAATCAATATCCCGGAGCGTCAGTCCACAGAATTCCGAAATGCGCATCCCGGTGTAATGTAAATTTCACAAGGCGATAATCTCATGTTTTCAGTGGATAAGCTATTTGCAAGTTCAGCAGACTTATCTATGAGCATTGTTTTGACATCACCGTCTGTTGTTTCTGTTTCGCTTAGACCATTCAAGTAATTCTGCATTTCTTCTTTATAGGTCAGCAGCGCCTTATCTCTCTCTGCTACCGATACAAGTTTCGGATTGTCGATGGAGTAAGCGACATTAGACTCAACAAAACAGTTA
>JAIECJ010000015.1 GCA_029068555.1 Lachnospiraceae bacterium | reverse complement strand
CCTTCTGTCTAATCAAAAAAGAATAAGTCTGTAAGCTGTTTTTCTTGCTTACAAACTTATTATACGAGGAGTGGAATGATATGAAAAAAAATCAGATAAAGTTAATGGTAGCAGGAATGCTTGTTTTGGCGTTTATGGCAGGATGTGGTTCAAATGACAATAATGCAGATGCGGAATTAAACAGCATTATTTCTATAGATATGGAAGATGCTGAACTGAATGCAGGAGAGCGCGAAAGCCAGGCAAATATTGAGGACGAACAGGAAAGTCAGACAAATATTGAGGACGAGCAGATAGAAGAAAATGGGCAGTCCCAGTCTGTAGAGACCACAGATGATATCGAGAAGGAACTGGCTGCTTATCGAGCTGAGCGAGAGAAAGGAACTTCTTCTCTTGGAAATTATACGATGGTGCAACTTCCGAATGAGGAGAATTATAATTATAATGTTGGTGATGGCAGTAGCTACACATCCAGATTTGACTCCCGAGAATTGAATGAGGCGTTTAAAGTGGCAGACGATTATATTAAAGGTACGCTGAATTTGGATGGAGATGTATGGGCATGCATCGATCCAAGAATGACAGCTATCTATGAAGATGAAGATAAAGGAGTGGCGAACGGATATGATGCGGATAATATATTTCTCTGTGAATATAACGACAATGGAAACTGGCAGTATCTGATTCTTGTCAGGGAAAAAAAAGGCTCTGATTGGAAAGTGCTGCATCATGGTAGCAGCTACAAAACGGAATAGTGTGATAGGAGCGATAAAATGAAAAAACAAATATGGATGGAATATCGAAAGCTATGGAATAAAATAGCTGGCGTGGCGGTCATTTCCATGTGTGTTGTGGTGGTACTACATCTGCTCATATACCTGAACCTTCAGTATCGGTCAATAGACAGCCGGGGAGAAATTGTGGAGGGTTTGGCATCTTACAGGGCATTGAGGGAAGCATCTAAAGAACTTGAAGGAGTTATGGACGGGGAGTATATACAGAACCTAATAATAAGTTATAATAGCAGTTTTGACAAAGCATATATGGTAGAGCATAAAGGGTTTTTAGGAACAGGTGGCATGACAAAGTATATGGTTCCTAATTATTTTATCAACTACGCTTATTATGGACCATATATGTCAAATGGAAATAATAAGGTCGGTTTGGATTACGATTTCCTTGAATCGGAGGAAATGTTTTACACAACTTATAAGGAAATGGTAAAAGAACATTTAGAAGATGACAATCTGTATACGAATATGTATACAGATGAACAGCTGCTTGTCCTTAATAAGAAGGTAGACAATTTAAAAACACCTTTTTCTACGGGATATTATCAAGGACTAGCTAATCTCAGATCATGGTATATTATGGATTATAGCTTAGTGTTTTTTGTACTGGTATTCGGTTTGGCAGGCTTATTTGCAAAAGATAATGCTGGCGGAATCACGGAACTTACCCTTTCTTCCCAATATGGAAGAAAAAAGAATTTGAATGCACGATGGATTGCCGGAAATTTGTTTATAGCAAGTGTATATTTGATCTATCTTGGTACGCAGTTGGTTGTAAATGGACTGATCGGTACTTTGGACGGCTGGAATGTGTCGGCTCAAATGATGTGGTTTACATGTCTATATAATATGACATTCGGAACGGGGCTACTCATTATGTTTGTTGGCGGTCTGCTTGGGGCTCTTGTTGTTGGGAATGTTGTTATGCTGTTTTCTATAAAGACAAAAAACATGAAACTGGCAGCCATTCTTTCTGCTGTAACAGTAGCAATGCTTACACGCACAACAAATATGTATAGCATAGGTGGATTTCTTAGTCCAATGAATTTTGAACGCGATTATCTGGTTGACATTTATATGTTCATAGGAAATACAGCAGTGCCCTATTTTATTGTTGTCTTTATTTTGACGGCATTATATGTGGCGATATTATATATTAATATAAGGATGTCTTATAAAAAATATCATATAAACTGACGGTGGTGATGTGATGAAGATTACAATATTAGAGTGCAAGCGGATAACAAATAGAATAATTTTTTTTGGATTTCTGATATTTGTTTTTATTATTTCTGTTTATGACAGTCATAGAAATTTGGATAGATATAATGTGCGTGACGCGCAAGGAATTGTGGTCACTTGGAAAGATAACCTGTCGGAAGCGAGAAGCGATTCCATAGGGATTTATCTGGATAAGGAGTGTATGGAAAGTCTGCGGAAAGATGATGACCTATATGGCTATCTTAATGGCGAGAATATTATGGAATTGATATCCAGCAACTTTGAAAGAAAAACCTTAGAGGAATTATCTGATAATGATATGGATCGTTTTTTTCATATAAGAGCAGAGACAATTTATGAGAATCTCGTGTTGGACACCAAAGTGGGTTATACAGATGAAGAAATAGAGGATTTTATGAATAGGGCGGAATCGCTGACCGCTTTATCTATGGAGTATGCCGAAGGTTGGAAAGTATTAGTGGAAAAGATGGGGAACTTTATTTTCCTGATTGTTATCATTGTAGCGGTTTTGGTATTGCCGCTGTTTGGACGTGACCCGGCGGTGCAGATGGAGGAGCTAGTACGCTCCAGCAGATACGGAAAAAGGCAGTTGGATACAGCGAGGATTATAGCGGCTTATTTGACAGCAACTGCTCTTTATGTATGCAGTGTGGCGATTTATTTTGTCATTGTGATGCTGCCTTTTGGTTTTGATGGAGCAAGTCAGCCAATCCAGAGTAATGTAAGAACATTTTTTTCCCTTTACAATATTACCTACTTGCAGCAATTTTTATGGAATTTGTTTAGAGGGTATGTGGTACTCGTCTTTATGGTAAGTCTGGTGCTGATGGTTACGATTCTTTTAAAGAATATTTTGGCAGGTGCTTCTGTCGTAGCGCTTTTTCTGGTGATGCTTGTGATTTTTGACCAAGTATATCTTTATTCGGTAAACCACTGGTTCACAAATTTTATGCCAGTGAGAATGACCAATTTCTGGCATTTTTATACAGGAAATGAATTATATCGAATTTGTGGATTTAGCATCTCCTGTATGAGCTGGAGCATTGTCGTATCCTTAATTCTATCCGTGATCTTTTTGGTAGTTGGGATGACAGTGCTATACATTAATAGGAAGAAAGGATTATTCGGATAATCAGAGATATGACCACAAAAGGACAATTATTTAAAGCATTTTAGTGAAAAAGTTACTTACTATCAGGAGAAACAAGGATGGGGAACAACATTAGGCGTACTAGAATCAACCCTAAATGTGCAGTGGACAGAAAAAGAAAGCTATTTAGAAATAGGATATTTCTACTTGCTAGAGTGTTGATTTTGGTTGTGCTGGTGCTCTACATCAAGAGTATAAATACACAGTTGGGCGAACTACAGATTCTGCTAAAACGGATAGAGGTGTTGCAATATGGTACTGCTGAATCGGGTACATGGGTGCAAGAAGAAGTGGATTATGTCAGCAGCATCGGTGTTGTGAATGTAGGAAAGCCGGTGCAACGTACAAGTTCACAGGTTTTGGAAAGATTGAGTGAACTAGGGCAGAACAATCCTGTTATTAATATGATATACAATAACCATACACAGTATCCAGAAAATTTGTTGGCGGCACTCGCCAACAATCCGGAAATGGCGGATTTTGCCG
Organism: Lachnospiraceae bacterium; assembly: GCA_029068555.1. Taxonomy (GTDB): domain Bacteria; phylum Bacillota; class Clostridia; order Lachnospirales; family Lachnospiraceae; genus COE1. The sequence goes on along the minus strand of JAIECJ010000015.1, from coordinate 31,672 downwards.
CCGGCTATCTGAGTGGAGAGAAAAATATGGCAGGTGGTCTGACAAGTCTGGAAAAAGAACAGGATTTCCCATTATTTCTCCAGTGGGATCCTCGTTGGGGATATCAACCATATGGAACAGATAATATCGGACTGGCAGGCTGTGGGCCGACATGTATGTCAATGGTATTGTTCTATCTAACCAGAGATGAAAAACTTACACCAGACAAGATCGCTGCATATAGCATGGGAAACGGATATTATGTGGAAGGAACAGGGACAGCATGGGCGTTGATGGAAGATATTTCAAAGCTGTATGACATTACGGTTACGAAACCAAGAATGTCTGAGCGTGCCATGAAAAGTGTACTGGACAATGGGGGGATCATCGTATGCGCTATGGGAGAAGGAGATTTTACGGTGTCAGGGCATTTTATTGTTATTTATGGATACGATTCCAAAGGTTTTAAGGTAAATGATCCGAATTGCGTTGCAAGAAGCAGCAGAAGGTGGACTTTTGATGAGTTGGAGCCACAGTTTAAGAATATTTGGGGATATGAGAAAGGATGGTAATAAATGGGAAATGTTGCTGTGTTAAATCAAAAAATGAATTTGGCTGCATTATGTCTGCGCTTGTGTGAAGAAATGAAGGAACGCTATGCAGACAGCAGTTATCAGATGAAATCCATGCCAAAAGATGGGGCGTTTGAAAAAGAGATTGCAATAGGAGAAGACGTATACCGTGCGCTGTATGAGGCTATGTGCGGAATGATAGACATTTTCAGCAAAGGGAATAATAAAATCATTGTGTCTACATATCAAATGGGGATTGTCGTTGCAGGCTTGGAAATTGCAGACAAGGACTTATATGATTTATGTTCGGTAGAAAATGACAAATATCTGATACAGAGAAGCAGGTTGGGAATAGTGCTGGCATTTCTGCAATAAGAGCATGTGAAGGTGGAACAGGTCTACGGAGAAAGGGACTGCATTGGATTTATCTTTCTCCGAGAGGTTTGAGGGATTAAAAGTGGTAAGAAAGGGGGCAGACCATGAACAATTGGGCAAGTAAATTCCAGAGGGGCGTTCTGGCTGCTTTAAGTATTCTTGTTCTGCTTAGTATGGCAGCGTGTTCCTCAAAAGAGCGGGAAATCAGGCAGAGAGGAGAGGATAGTGGAAGCAGCCTAGAAAACAGTGGGCAATCAGAAACAGTTATTGATGCGGTGGCACCCGTACAGTATATTTATCCCAGTGATACCGTCACTTTTTCGGAATATGGGGACCGGGTAGATGTCTGCGATGTGGCGGGCAAGGGGGATAAGGTCTATGTTCTGATGGAAGTGAAGAATTGGGATGAAGGAGCAGCGGATGACGAGCCATCGGAAATCTTTTATCAGGTCATGTCCTGTTTGCTGGACGGAAGCCAGAGGTCAGTATCTGATAAGATCACTTTGCAGATAATTTCAGCCAATACCAGGTCTTTCAGGGAACTTTCACGGATGTCCTGCTGTGCGACACTGAGGGGGTATATGGCTATGACGTAGAAAGTGATGCGCCGGTTGCGGCAGTCACATATATTGATGCGGGATTAGGCATTGAAAGGTTCCAGCTGGTGTGGCAGATAGATGAAACGCACTATGCGGGAACCTATTACGAGGGGATGGATAGCATACTGGGGTTGTTCAGGCGCACGGAAGCGCCGGAGGATCTCTGGGTAATCGTGATGGGGGTGTTTAATGAGTCTGATATCCCCAAGGACAGGATACTTGACTTTAACCAGAAGGATAACGGGTGCAGGATCACTGTAAAGCATTATGTCTCCTATAGTGACGAACTGGATGCCTACGCGCAGCTGAATATGGATATTCTCGCAGGAAATATGCCGGATATTCTGGCGCTTGATTCAAGTGTCCAACTCCAAAGCCTTATTTCAAAGGGATTGCTGGCGGATGTTGGAGAATTGATTTCTCAGGATGCGGAGCTTTCGGACGTTGAGTTCATGGAAAATGTTTTTGACGCCTTGCGTGTGGATGGTATACTGTACCAGATCGTACCCAGTTTTACTGTGGATACATTGATTGCCAAGCGGTCCATTGTAGGAGACAGAACGGGATGGAATGCGGAAGAATTTTCCTATGTGCTGGCAGCCCTTCCGGAAGGTATAGAAGTGGTGTCAGAAATGTCAAGGCAGGATTATATCACTGCTTACATGGATGCCTGTGCAGACGGAATCATAGATTATGAGTCAGGAACCTGTCATTTTGCTTCGCCAGACTTCATAACCGCCCTGGAGTTTGCAGCCACTCTCCCGGAAACGGCGGAAATCTATGGTGAGGGGGAGTATACGGTCTACCCCCAAGGTTATATGTTTGATTCCAGATACATAGAGGATAAGGTGTTGCTTCAGCCGGTGTCAATAACCCGTATAAAGGATTTATGTTCAAGGATAAATGGCGCATTAGGAGAAGACGGCTCTTATGTAGGTTTTCCTAGTGACAGCGGGGAAGGCGGAGTATTGCAGATTTACGGAGGCGTGGTCATTTGCAAGATATTTATTGACGGTGGATTATCAGGGAGGGCTCTTTGACAGGGGCGGCGGATTGCCTACCAGAAGGGATGTCTTCGAGGATAACGTGCAGGATGCGGCAGAGTTTGAGGGTTATTGTTTTATCAATGATGAATATATGAAACTGCCGGCTCTGACATCGGAGCAGCTAGACAGGACGGTAGATTTTATTAAAGGAGTGCACCATTTTGCATTTGATGATATGGCGGTAATGAATATCATCTATGAGGAGGCTGAAGGCTATTTCCGTGGGCAGAAGGATGTGAAGAGCGTGGTGGACGTGATTCAGAACAGAGTGGGACTGTATCTGCAGGAATAGAAAAGTGTCATATATATAATAGCAGTTGCCATATAAACTGACGGTATAAAGACAGAAGGAAAATATCCCTCTGTCTTTTGCGTTAGATGAGAAATTTTTATATATTTTACCTATTCCATTGATGTTATCTTATATAAAGCGGAAAAATAACCTACAGTATCGTTTTTTTTACGTTCAAAAAATAATGAATAAAATAAAATGATATATTTTTATTACTGAATAAGTCAGTAAAGGTTTCATGATTGACTAAACTAAAAAAGGAGGAATAACTATGCAATCAAAGAAATTGAAACAAAAAGTAAATTCATTTGTTATGGCAAGTGTTATGCTGGTGTCAACGATGCTGCCGGGTATGTCTGTCAGCGCGGCGCAGACAAGCAACGTGACACTTGACAACATCAGACTACAGGAAGATCAGATTGATATCATCGTCGATGCGGTTGTGGAGAACATTGAGCAGAATTATGCTGAGGTGTATGCGTTCGCCAATTATGACATTACAATCCATAATGAGATGGAAGAAGATGGAATGCTTGGCATAGATGTTGATGTTCTGGTGGATATGACACTGATCCGCAACCCTCAGGACAGTCCCTATGTATTAGGCATGAAAGCGGCGGTTGATGAGATTGAAGATGCTGCAGAGAAAGAATTTGCACAGCAGGAACTGGATGCGTATCTTGAGATGGTTATGCCGTATTATAACCTGCCGATATTAACAGGCTTTCTGTATCGCGTATACGTTCCGATGACGATGGCAATGGATGCGGAAGGTGCATTTGAATTTGATATGTATCACAGAATGGATATCACTGATGAGGAAGTGATCCTGTCAGAAGTTTCTGATAATGAAACATACACTGAGATTGGTGATGCTGAGGATGGCAGGGAACATATCAATGAAGTGCTGGTAAGTCCGCTGTCAACAACGGCGGTTTCCTACAGTAAGTCTGATGCAGTGGCTTATGCAGTGGAACATGCGAAGGATGTACCAGAATACAGCGCCGCAAACAATAATGGCAGTGATTGCGCAAATTTCGTCTCTAAGTGTGTAAATGCGGGAGGAATTCCGCAGGATAGGAGCGGGAATTGGTATCAGGGCTCCACGAACTGGATTCGCACGGGCTATAACAAGAATGGCGGAGTTGTTCCGTATCTGACCGGAAAGGGGTATTTTGCAGCGGTTTCTTCAAGCAGCAGCGCAACATTAGGCAGCATTATGTATTACAACAATAAAAGTCATGTTGCCATGGTGACGCTGATTGATGGTTCTACAATTAAATATTCACACCATTCAAATGTAACAAAGAATAGTGTGTATTATGTATATAACAGCAGCACGGATAATGTAACATTTTATGTGCCGCAGGTATAAAATGTTACTATTTCGCAGAAAAGAAGCCGCCCAGCTTATGGACGGCTTCTTTGAGTTAATGTCAAACCTTTGTTTATAGCAAAAACTAAGTTATGCATTTTCATAATATTAAAAAACACATATACGAGTAAATAAGATACAGTGTATAGTTGTAATCATTCGATATATTTTTATGTAAAATGAAAAAGAGAGAAAGGATGATACAACTATGGAGACCAAGAACCGTATTAGAGAGCTTAGGAAGAATATGAACTTGTCTCAGGAAAACCTTGCTGCCATTCTCGGCACCACGCAGCAAGCTGTTAGCCGCATGGAGATTGGCGCTTACGATATACCAACAGACCTGTTGATTAAGATGTCGGAACTGTTTAATGTCACCACTGACTACATACTTGCCTGCTCTGACATTAAGCGTGATCTGAGCGGTCAGGTTCGTATGAACCATGAGATGGACAAGTATTACGATATTATATTGCGTTACCAGCGCCTAACGGACATCAATAAAAAGACCATGATGGCAATGCTGGAGCGTTTAGAGCAGGCACAGGGCGAACAGGAAAAACTTGTAACAGGGGAATTATACCAGAAGGAAGATGATGTGGATGGTGAGAATAGCAGTATGTGACGATGACATGCGCTTTACGGCGGAGCTGGAGGAAATGGTGCGCCGCGAAGCGGCGGATGCGGGGATCAGCGTGGAGACGGAAGCGTATTCTGACGGCGATACTTTGGTTGCAGATATTGAAAAAAGCTATAGTTACGACCTGATTTTTCTTGATATAGAGATGGAGAGGGTAAACGGAATAAACGCTGCGCGGCAGATACGCCGCATTGATCGATCGGCGCTTCTTATTTATGTGTCCGGCTACGAACAGTATTTAAAGGAGCTCTTTGAGGTAGAGCCGTTCCGGTTTCTTTCAAAGCCTGTTGATATGACGAAGTTCCGAAGATATTTTCGCGATGCCTGTGCCCGCATAGGGGAGACAGAAGTCTACTACCAATTTTCCTTTAATAAGGAGATTCGGAAAGTTGCGGTCAGGGACGTTGTGTATTTTGAGAGCCGCAACCGGATAGTACATATATTCATGGCAGATGGCTCGACAGAGCGTTTCTATGGCAGACTCAACGCTGTCGAAAAAGAGCTTTCAGAGGGGCGTCAGGAGTTTCTGCGGATACATCAGTCGTTCCTTGTGAATTACAGTTACATAGAAAAGATGAACTTTTCTATGGTGACGGTGATTTTCGGGAATGGGAATCGGATTGACCTGAAGATCAGCGAAGACAGGGAGAAAGCGGTGCGCTCGCGCCTCTGCAACATGGCGGGTGGGAAGGCGGTGGACGGATGAACCCTGTATTTACCTACGCCGGCAGCTTGCTGACGTCATGCTTTTACATACTCATCATGCATAAGTTAATGAAGGCATTCTTTTCCCGCCCATCGGGAAATCCGCTGCGTTTTGCAGTATGGACCGTCTATTATATCTTACAAGCGGCTCCCGTTCTGGGCGTGGTCATATCCCCGCTGATAATGTTTTCCCTAAATATGGCGATTGTACTCATAATCAGTTCCATATCCTATAATGCAGGCATAAAAAGGCACTGCATCTTTTCTGTTCTGGTGTGTGTCGTGTGGATGCTCGTGGAGACTTCAACTGACATCAACCTACGACTGGCCGGAATGGACGGATGGGAGCTACAGACAGCGGGAACTGTTATATCATTAATGCTCATGTACCTGCTAGCCGTCATTGCGGGGCATTATGTGAGGCGGACGGAACAGTGCGACATCCCGTCTCGGTATGCCGTTGCGGTTCTCACTGTCCCCGCAGGCAGCGCTTACCTGATGCACAATATTTTCCTGATAACGGCACAGCATGAGGAATACACCTCGTTCGCCATCATTTCGGGTCTCCTACTTCTTCTGCTGATTTATATGATATTCGAGGTCTATGACCGCATGGTGGATGATGCGGAGGCCCAGGAGAAAAATCTGCTTTATGAACAAGAACTTGACCTTTTAAACAAGCATGCGCAGGAGCGGGAGGCATACGACACGGAGATGAGGCGGTTGCGGCATGATATGAAGCACCATATGTCGAGCCTGCTAGGAATGTTGCAGGGAGATGACACGAAAAGGGCGGAGGAATACGTGCGCGGGATGCTTCAGGGAGCCCCGGAATGCCGGACGGAGGACGTTTCCCGAACCGGCAACGCCATCGTGGACAGTCTTGTGAACCATAAATGCGGTATTGCTAGAGCGGAGGGCATCGCCTTTGACGCTAATGTGTTTCTGCCCGCTGAGCTGCCTTTTCTGGGCGGGCATCTTACCATAGTCTTCGGGAACCTGCTGGATAATGCACTGGAAGCATGTCTGGAAGTTGAGGCGGGAAAGCGCTATGTCACGCTGGACGCTTCGTATGAAAAGGAAGTCCTTATGATAGCGGTCACGAACCCATACCGCGGGGAGCGGCGGAAGAACCGTGCAGGGAAATACGTCACGACAAAGAAAGACTGCAGAAGCCACGGACTGGGGCTTTCATCTGTGGAACAGGCGGTGGAAGCCTACTGTGGTCAGGTGGATGCGGATGGACAGGACGGCGTGTTTAGGGTATCGGTGGTAATGTACGGCGGCGAAGGGGAAAAATGACGCAGATACTCGTATTTATTACGAGCAACAAAGAGAAAATGGTAAAGGATATATACTAAAACATAGTAAAAAATAATTTTACTATGTTAAATATATTGATAAGGAGGTATTTCACAGATGAAAGGAACCAACAAAAACGTATTGGCAAAATTGATGAAAAATGTAGCAGGAAGATCGGCACAGGCAGCCGCAGACAGCAGATGTATGTATATTTACCACCAGCCCAAGCAGCCGGCGGGACTGAAGAGGATCAAGAAGTAAATCGGATGGTCCAATAGAAATTTTACTGAAAGCTCTCTTTTGAATCAATTTGAAATGATACGAAAGGGAGTTTTTTGTAATGTAATGAAAATCAGCGCGAAATCCTAATAAAAAGCGTGAAATGGTAACCTTAATAGACCTACGGTCAAAAAAGAACGTAAGTTCAGTATATACTATGGATTACCTACGCTTCTCCGGAGAGTAGAGTTGGCTCTTGTCCAGCAGACCAAAGAGCAGACGCAAAAATTTACGGGAAGTTAACGGGAGTGCTCGTTTATGCTGATGGGTTCTTGTCTCAGCATATTTCTTGACGTTTGTCGTAACCAGCTTTATTATGTGTGCGGTATATGGCGTTGTATTCAGCAATATCAGCTACATGAAAAGGGATGCAGAGGCGGCATTAGTCCGGCAGAACGCAGAATATCTTTCTAACCGGCTGTCTGTTTTGCAAAATGCAGAGGAAGCAAACCGCAGACTCCGGCATGATATGCGGCACCATATTGATGCGATTGCAGAATATGCAAAAACATGCGACACTTCTGCGATCCTTGCCTATATCGGAGAATACAGTACAGAAATATCAGGGGCGGCAGTAAAGAGATACTCTGAAAACCGGACGATAAACAGTATTCTTTTTGCCTATGCGGATAAGGCAAGGGAAAGTGGCATTGATTTTCTGATCCGATGTAATGTCCCAAAAGAACTAAAGGTGCGGGAGATCGACCTGATTGCCCTCTTGGGGAACCTGCTTGAAAATGCCCTGCACGGATGTCAGGAATCCGGGAAAGAAAACATAAGTATTGAGGTCCATATCCGATTGCAGAACAAAAGACTGATCATTCTGTGCAACAACACCTGTTCGGATGACATGGAGCTTGCAGGCGGTCTGCCCGCAAAGAAAAGTGTTGGCATATCCAGTATCCTCTCTGTCTGCCGGAAGTATGATGGAAATCTGGACTACAAGATAGAAAAGGAAGTCTGTTCCGTCTGTGCGGTCTTGAACTTATAAATTTTTTCAATATATTTCTTGAAAAAATCTTCAACCAAATCTGCCTAAAAACCGACCAAATCTGCCAAAGCCACTTTTTAAGTGTTTTTTTTGTTATAATAGCACACATAAAATGAAAAAATAGAACAATCAATATACCAATAAATATGGGTAATAAAGACAAAAGAGGAAAAACGCAGAAAATTAATGAAAATTAGTGAAAGATAGTGAAAGAGCTTCTGCTTAAATGGTTTCACGGTTTCACGGAGACTCATAAATCAAATCAAAAAGGAGGAAACAAATGGAGAATACAGAAAACTTGGAAAATGTAGCAATAACGGAGAGTATGGAGGGCATGGAAGATACGGCTCGCACAAAAGAAATGGAAATGATGCAAAAGGGTTATAAAGACCTCATGGCTAACGGTCATGTTAAGATCAACTATAGTGATTATGTAGTATTTGGAGATGCAAATTCAGAAAACATCATAGAGGAATCGGATGTGGAACTATGGGCGGAGGCAGAAATCTGTCCCAGCTTTACGGTTAAAGCTTTGATTAATAGCGGTAACATAGACAAACTGACATGGAATAGTAATAGTGGAAATGTTTTGAACATGAGGAAAACCGGTAAGATATGGGATCGGGTTGGGGTCAGCTGCTGTTATGATTGCGATGCTGACACCAAAGCACATGGGCAGGAGGTATTGTTTCAGACTCCGATTTTTGGAAAACGGTCAAGGACAGCAATCATAAGGATTGTGCAACTCATGAAAACAGCGGTTTATTGCCGGCTAATGACGAGGATCATGTTACGATAGGACAAAGCGATAGTGAGGATAGCTGGACATATAGATTAGATATTGTTAATTATAAGGCTGACGAGATTACCAATGAGACAGAACAGGAGATTCATCAGGAAGCAAAGCCTGTTTATATTGTATGTACGGTAGAAAAAGCGAGTACGATCAATCAGCGATTGATGGTTGTGGACAATATACCGGGCTTGAATACCATAGATGCGGATGTCTTATACCGGGCGAGGATTATCTATACAGGGGACGCCGTTGATACGGAGGAAAAACACGAGTATGTGTTCAGTTACAAACGTCCGACTGCCGTGAAATTCAGAAAGCCAGAACGCCCCGGATACCAGTTGGGCTGGCTGGAGGAAACCACAGGAAAATTTTATCCGCCGACATTCTTAGGTATCTGTTACTTTATCTGGCTGGCGATTATCATAGCGCTTATTTTGATAAGTTGGATTGTTATTCGGAGAAATAGTAGGAAACAGGACGAACAGGAAAGTTGAAGTAGGTATTAAATAAAGCAATAATGTATTTTCAACACTACATAACAACAAATAGTATAAGGAGGAAACGAAATGGGAAACAGTAAGGTAACATTTATATTTGAAGGAAAAGATGCAGAATCAGTTGCACAGAATTTTTTCACATGGTTTGTAGACGGAGGGCTTGAGGACTACATTATCGACCATCTGGCAGAAGAAACCGGAATGGAAGTAGAATCGACATCATGTTCAAGCGAGGATAAGACAATAACGATTACCAGTAAATAGGAACAACGAGACAGTGTGTAGTGATTTGCAAATACATTTTGCATGGGCTGTCTATATCGGACAGCCCATTTCATAGACAAATGTTGGAAAAGGAAAAAGGATACAGGGGGAATCAATAGCAGTAGTATGCTGTTGGTTTTCCCACCGGATATGCCTTGTAATATAAGTAGGGGAAAACCGGATAAGTCAGGGGAAAAACATAGTGATAAAAAGATATATAGAGGCACGAAAGCGTAACGGGAAAGGTGTCCAAAGACTGCAAAAATTAAAAGTGTATCGTGAGAAGTAACAGCTTTCTGCATGATACACTTTTTTAATGTCGAATTTAGAGGGTTTTGGTAATTTTATTCATATGTTGCAGACTTATATGTTTTTGCAGGGTTACTTTTTTGGAATATAGCGTATTGTATTCGCTGCGCAGTTTTTCCACATCAAGGTTTCTGGTGTCGATTCCGAGGCGCTTTAACATATTTTTAGCGCCGTAAGCAATTCAAAACTTAGCACACAAATTAGATGTATTTTAGGAAAGAGTCCAGCTAGGACTGACAGAGAGTACGACAAAATGTGTGCCATACGACAAAGGTATGACAAATTCAAGGGCTTTAATCAATGTAAAGGTGTTATTTGGCTAGAGCGTGTTTGAAAAATGCTTTCTGCCAGATGTGCGTCACAATTTGTGGGAGATTTGTGCCAAATGAAGGAGGCATAGCGGGCTATGTTGACTGAATTTGGCGCAAATATCAGGCAAAGTGGGGCGTGCAGGTGGCAGGAATGATTTTTCAAACACGATTTATAGACATTAAACTGGTTCTTGCACCTCTGGCTGCAAAATTCATTCCCCTTCCGGCTTGCGACAAAGGCTTTTTTACAGTGTTTGCACATACGCATATCACTGCCCTTATCCGTGAGCATGAATGAAAAGCACATCTGCACCATGACAAGTAGGGAATGGAAATCTCATACGATAACGGGAGAATCCTTTTCAAGCGCGATCTGATAAGTGGGGGATATGCCGCCGAAAGCGGAAATGCCCTGACGGTACAGACTGCGGGTATCTTCGTCAAGCGAATCATAATCATGGTAGTAAAGGAAACTTGTCATAAGTGGTTTGGGAAAAGGCAGTTATAGATGAAAAAGGAATACAGAGAAACCAAAAGAAATATAAGGCACAAGGGTTTGGGTGAATAAAGAAAAAAATACATTCCGCAGGCAGTGGGCGGCAGTGGGAATCTTCTTGACGAAAAGTGTAGGGACAAGGATTTGCTTGCGCTGATAAAATATACCGCAGATGAGGACAAAGACGAAAAAATACTTGAAAACCAGAAGGTTCTGAAAACCCCTGTTGTAAGAAATGGAAAACAGGCTACGGCAGGTTATCAGCCGGATATCCGGAAAGAGTGGAGGTGATAGGAAAACCGGATTTTGTCTAATAAAAGTATTGAATTTTCTCCTGTATCGTATTATTCTATAAATATAGTACTTGTTAAGGAGAAGATGGATATGACAGAAGCGTAATTGGAAATCATGGAAACATTGTGGGCAAAAGGAGAGCCGGTATTTCTGGGAGAGCTTTTGGATGATTTCAATGCGAGAACACAAAAGGACTGGAAAAAGCAGACCCTCAATACGTTCCTGTTCAGGATGCAGCAGCAGGATTAATAGAACTACAGATATAGTTCGGATTGTTGACTGTAAAATAATGGTGCATATTATGGTATTCATTATGTGACATTATCAGAAGCCTTCAACAGCATTAATAAGGAATCAGAAAGATATTTAATTTATTAAAAGAGAGTAGCAGATTTATGGGAAAACGGTGTATAGCGCTAATATGTATGATCATAGTCAGTATTACAGGCTGTGGCGGCAGGGACGACAGTGTTTTAGATTTTCGGGAACAGAAAAAAGAAATGGCAATCTATACAGAAGCGGACCATCTTAAAGAACGGGTCCGTTTAGAGATTATAGATGTTCCAAAATCAGAATACGCATATGTATCTGCATGGACTGTATATGATGAAATGGTCTATTATGAAGCAGACTATATTGATTATCTGACAGACCATGAAGGGAAAGACGCCATAGAACCGACATCAGAGTATTGCACGAAGGTGATGTCATATGATATACAGTCCGGAGATACAAAAATATTGTATCAGGCGGAAGACATTATCGCAATTACGGATCTATGTACAGATGGGAAGATACTGATTTGGGAGGAGTATCCGAGACGGGAAAATATGTCATGGCGTATAAAAATGCTGTCATTGACAGAGAAGGACAGCGTGGCGGAGACAATCTTTTCAGATGGCGATACAGAAGGAGGGCTCTGGGATATCATACCAAATCTGGCGGAACAGAAAATATACTGGTATGATCAGGACGACCTGGAAAAGAATGGACATCCGATCAAACTTTATAGCTATGATATCATAAGGAAAGAAATAAAGCTCGAAAAAGAGGGACTGGATCTGGCGTCACCGTATGAACAGATATCCATTATTGACGGCAAAATATGTACTTATGAAATGCACACTCCTGATGGTGCAAAACAAAAATATTTTAAAACCGGCAGTATCTACATTGAAGACAGGGAAAAAGATGGAAAGATTACGTTATTGACGCCATCAAAAATAATGCATCCGGTCGCAAATGATAAATTCTGCATCTGGGGAGAATCCTATGAGTCAGATGATGAATTGTGGCTATATGATTACCAGTCAGGGCAATTGGAATGTATTTCCCTCGAGGAGATGGGCGGAAAATTTGCTTACATGCTATTGGATGATCTGATTATCGTATCTACGAGAAACGGAATATGGTGTATTGAACCGGAGACACAGACGTACACAAATCTGCTTTTGTTTGGTGAAGAATATTCCTATGGCAATATCTGGCATACTTTGGATGGCAGTGCATGCATGCAGATTGATTCATCTGAGGAAAAGATCAGTATTGCGAAAATTAATATGATGGGATAGTGCCGTCAGTGTCCATAAGTAGCATGTTATGCCTTTATATTAATACCTCACTAAATATCTGTTAAACGGTTGGTTTGTACAAAGTAGCCGTCTTTGGATCAGAGAGCGTATGATATACTTTATCTTGCTTAGAACTGAAATGCTGCGAATATTCAATCGTATACCCATTGATTGCCTGGGATTCTTTATTCTATTTCCCTGATTGTACTATTTACTTAATATATAATACAAATGGTTTACCATTTGTCTGTACGGTATTATACTATAGCTATAGTGCTGATTGTGGGGAAATGCAGGAAGGAGTAACAGTGGCGATTGAAGAAGGACTGAATGCAGAAAAAGTATCACTATTTTCCAGTTTGGCAACTCGGATTCCTAATACCCAAGCTTCAGATTCGGTGGAATATTCTTTAACAAAGTCAGCAATGTCTACAAAGATAAACAAGACAGAGCAGGATTGAACAGCTTATGTGGCTAAATCTGGCGCTCTGACAGCCAGTGGAAAAACACCAACAGTCGGCATGTGTGCAATGCATATCAATGTAACTACAAAAACTGGAAATACAACAAATACGAAAGTTAAATTAGGAACTACAATTTACATGGACAAAAGTATAGATGTAAATGGTACGAGTTGTTCATCGTTTGTTGTAGAAGACAGAGGAAATCGTTCAAACCGTACAACATATTGGATAGATATATATTGGGTTAGCTTTTTGATTGAAACATTAGATATTGACGCGGAATGATAACTTGCCGTTTGTCTAAAAATGCAGGTAAATCAATACCTGTAGGCACTTTTCTTAATATTCAACTGTCAAACTCCCGGTCTGTAAATTGGGACGATGTAAAGAATTATCTTGAAACATATGTCGGTGAATTTTATGAAATTGCCAATACAAAAGATATTGTATATATTAACCCTTTCGAATCATAAGATTTTACTTGGTGCTTCTTTTTCTTATCCGTCCTGACAGATACATGGGTGATAACAATGAACTGCATTTTCGCGACTATTAAATGAATTATCAATTGCAGCAAAAGAATTTGAAAGCCTTAAACTCTCGTTATGAAAACAATATGAGTTTGACAGAGAGGGCTATACAGCTGCGAAAGGTGACTTCAAAAAGTGAGGCTCATTATTTGGCATCGGAAAGTCATCCTGCTAGAGCGTGTTTGAAAAATGCTTTCTGTCGGATGTGCGTCACAGTTTGTGGGAGATTTGTACCAAATGAAGAAGGTGCAGGGGCAAAGGCATAAAGGGCAATGCCTTATGCTGACTGAATTTGGTGCAAATATCACGCAAAGTGGTGAATACGACGCCTTGGCGTCGCTATGCAGGCGGCAGGAATGTTTTTTCAAACACGCTCTAGACGAGTAAGTTTTGTACAATGAAATGAGCTACTTACAAGCAATATAAATATCCATACTATCCCCATCGGTTTCAAAGCAGGGGATCACATCCTTTTCCGTGTGTTCCAGAGCATTCACATGCATATACTCCATAAGCGTCTTGTATGCGTTGGGAATGGTCACAAAAGGATTTCCGAAAGGCGCTTCAATGTGTACCGCTGCATACCTGTGATCCGCCTGCTCGTATATTTCCATGTCGGGAGGAATGACTCCGTCGGGCAGTATCCATGCCGCTTCGTATCCATGCATATTGAAAACATTGATCTGTTCCTGTGACACATGGGGAAAATCCCAACCGATTACACGAGGGTTATCCACACCGCAGCCACGGGCAATGGAAAATACTCTGTCGATAGCGTCTCCCTCGGGATTGGAGCTGATAACGGCATGTTTTATATAGCGGAAAGCGGGGACAGTTTCGACACGCAAATTTGTGTACGCTTCATCACAAGCGGCCATGTCATCGCGGAACAAGTTGTCCAGCGAGCAATTGAAAAGCTTGCAAAGTTCTATAGCCTTGTCCATTTCGGGCTGTGCTGTATCCAGCTCCCACTTTGATACGGTTTGACGACTGATATTCATTTTTTCAGCCAAATCCTCTTGCGTCATATTTCCTTTCAAATGTCTTAAGAATTGTAAATTTTTTCCAAAACTCATAAAATATTCTCCTTTTATTTTCTTGCGCCGCGCTGCATTATCAGTATAGTATTCTCCTCGACAAGTTGCAACCAATCTATATGTGCTAATTTTTTCAATTGCGCAACTTCAAAGTGCGGAGAATTGAAATGTAGGTGTAATCCTTTCTGTTCCTGGCATATACAGTCAACTTTCCTTTGTTTATTCACCTTCCCTTTCCAGGATATGCCTGCACTTTATTTAGTTTGCTGTTAAAGAATATTTGGAACAAGAGAACTTTAAGGTAAGGAAAGCAGAAAATCATGTCATAGGACAATCTGCCATAGAAATAAAATAGAAAGAGTAGGTGTATTGAGGTTTGGATATGGATTTATCAATAGAAGATTTAAAGCGTATGCAGTCTATGAATATTATGGAATTAAAAAGAGAAGAACTTGCTAATGCAGAAGATATTGTGATAGATACAAAAAAGTGTGTGGAAAGTCGTATAAAATCTTTTATTGAACAGACAGGAAATCCATTTGCGCAGAATGTTGGAGAATTTATTTTGCAGATTGGTTTTATGGAGGAAACAGATGATTTGATTGATGACCGCATGATTTTGCTAACCAAGAGAAAAACACAGATCATGGTCTGAGAAATGAGCGAAGGCTGTTTACAGACAAATACAATTATGTTAAATTCGCGAAATAATGAGGAAAATGAATGTGCTTGCAGATTCATTTGACGAATATCGCGACAACGAAAGTTGTTTAATCAGGAGGAACGCAGATGAAAGCAAAAGAATTTTATAATGTAGCCATTTATCTCCGTTTAAGCCGTGATGATGGGGATATTGATGGCAACAAAGCGGAAAGTAATAGTATCAGCTCACAAAGAGACATGATTCGCTCATACATCAGAAAGCAGGACAACATGGAAATCTACGATATATATGTAGATGACGGCTTTACTGGAACAAACTTTGACAGACCTGAGTTTAAGCGGATGATGAAAGATATTGAAGCTGGCAATGTTGATTGTGTAATAGTAAAAGATTTATCCAGATTAGGACGAGATTATATAGAAGCCGGGCGGTTGATTCAAAAGACCTTCCCGGCTTTTTCTGTACGTTTTATTGCGTTGACAGACCATTTTGATTCCTTAACAGCAGATTACAATGAGACATCTTTAGTTGTACCGGTAAAGAACTTTGTCAATGATTCTTATTCCAGAGATATATCCGGCAAGGTAAGAAGCCATCAGAAAATCAAGAGGGAAAATGGAGATTTCATTGGTGCATTTGCAGTTTATGGATATAAGAAAAGTGAAGATAACCGGAATCTGCTTGTACCCGATGATTATGCTGCCGATATTGTACGAAAGATTTTTGCATGGAAAATAGAGGGGTACAGCAATCTTGCGATTGCTGAATTATTGGATAATTTAGGGGTACTTTCTCCAATGGAATATAAAAGGATGCAGGGAGAGAAATTTCAGACGGGTTTTGTAACCGGAGTGAAAACGAAATGGTCAGCAGTTGCAGTAAAGCGGATTCTGACAAATGAAAATTATACCGGAACCTTAGTGCAGGGCAAGGAAGAAAAGGTAAATTACAAAGTAAAGAAATCAGTAATGAAACCGCAGGAGAAATGGACGAAGGCACATGATGCGCATGAAGCCATTATTCAAAAGGAAGATTTTGATATTGTGCAGGATTTACTGAAAATAGATACCCGCGCAGGAAACGGGGAGAAAAAATCCCATATTTATGCAGGTATATTGTTCTGTGGTGACTGCAAAGAGCCAATGATACGCAGAGTGAACCGCTACAAGGGAAAAGAAACGGTTTCATTTATCTGTTCCACAAAGAACAAGCGCGGGAATTGCAGCAGGCACACGATTTTGGAAGATGATCTGAATCATCTTGTATTAACCGGACTTAGACAGCAGGTGTCTTTGTTTTTAAATAAAAGTAATGTGCTTAAGAGCATTGATCAGATGGAGATTAACTTTGAGGAGGTGGTTTCTTTTAATAAGGAAATTGAAAGGCTGCATAGTGAACAGGATAAATATTTAACCCTTAGAGCAGGTCTGTATGAAGATTTGAAAAAACAGATTATTACGGAGGAAGATTTTAAGAGTTTCAGACAAATATACGAGCTGCGTTATCAGGAACTTCAGCAGGCAATTCACAATCAGGAGGAAACCATTAAAAAGCTCTTTAAGTCAGGCGTAACCGCAGGAATGAATCTGGAACGAATGAAAACTACACTGCATATCACGGAGCTTGATAGGGTAACATTGGTTTCTTTTGTAAAGCGCATTTTTGTATATGAAGATAAAAGGGTATATCTGGAGTTTCGTTATAAGGAACTTTTTTCAAAAGTCATAATGCTTGCAGACTATGTAGAATCAAGCAGGCAGCTTAGAGAGGAGGTGGTGTAAATGGCAAGAACCTCTAAGAAGAAACAGACAAATGAGAATTTAACTGTAAATGCAAGACCGTCAAAAATATATTCTGTTGGGATATATGCAAGATTATCTGTGGATGCAAATGACAGAAAGAACGAATCTATTGAAACGCAGATAGAGATAGCAAAGGCTTTCATAAGCAGACAGAGTGATTTAGGTTTATTTGACTGCTATACAGATATAGGAAAAACCGGAACAAACTTTGAGCGTGAGGGTTTTGAGCGTATGATGCGTGATGTCAGGATGAGGAGGATAGACTGCATCGTTGTAAAAGATTTGTCACGGTTTGGAAGAAACCACATTGAAACTGGGAACTATATCGAAAAGATATTTCCATTTATGGGAGTGAGGTTTATTGCTGTTACAGATAACTTTGACAGTATGAACATATCCGGACAGAATGAAACGTTGCGTGTAAATCTGAAAAACCTTGTGAATGAAATGTATGCAAAGGATATTGCCGTAAAGGTCAAATCCAGCAGGCAGGCAAAATGGGAACAGGGCAGTTATACAGGCGGAGTTGCACCATATGGATATAAGGCGGAGTGGATTGGAGATAAAAAATGCCTTTTTGTAGAGGACGCCGCCGCAGATATTGTGAAAAAGATATTTGATTTGTTTCTTTCCGGTAAAAACATGAAGGAAATAGTTATATGGCTCTATGGAGAAAAAATAGTCAGACCTACGGAATATCATAAGACAGGGCACGTTTATTGTCAGGATGGCGAGAAACTGCAGCAGTGGTCAAGGGGAACTGTTAAAATGATTTTGACAAATCCTGTATATAGGGGGTGCCTTGTGCAGGGGAGAACTTGTGGAAAAGACTATATGATGCGGGACAGACATGACATTGATTCTGAGGACTGGTCCGTAAAGGAGCATACCCATGAAGCAATCATAAATGAGGAATTGTTTTTTAAGGCTGCTGGGAAGTTTGAAAAATCTTCCATATATTGTAATAAGAACGGGTATTCAAAAAAGATTCCGATAGACGAAGATATATATGCCGATGTTCTGTATTGTGGCGATTGTGGTTTTAAAATGAAAAGGATAAGTGCCATAAAGACGTTTGGTTCTAAAGATAGTATTCGGACATACAGTTACAACTGCCCTAAGACGGACCGTATTGATGATGACAGGTGTACTGCAAAGAGCATCACGCTAAATTCTCTGAATAACCTTGTACGGGAAGCAATTCGGCAGGAATTTTCATTATCAGCCATGCGGCCAAAAGATTTAGCAGAGAGCAATAATAAGGAAGCAGAGCAGTTAAAAGCAGATTGGAATGAAGAACTGTTGGAATTGGAGAGAAAAATTGAAAATCTAACAAAGCGTACCAGTGAGCAGTATCTGAAATACAGAATGGGAGAAATGGATGCTGAAAGCTTTAAGCGGATGAAGGAGGAAAATGATAAAAAGATTACTTCTTTTCAAAAGAAACGTGCAGATGTTGCAGAAAAGCTCACGACAATAGATTACGAGACGGTTCAGAAAAATCACTTTTTGCGTACGCTGGTTAAGGGAAATGAAAAGGGTGAGCTGACAGCAGAAGTAGTCGGAACATTGATTCATAGAATAGAAATTTATCCGGATCATCGTGTGAAGGTTATTTTTACTTTCAAAAGAAATGATGTCCTGCTAGAGCGTATCTGAAAAATGCTCTAGCGGAAAAGGAGGTCGTTTAAGGTGAAAAAGTATCAGATTGCAATGTATATTCGATTGTCAAAAGAAGATGATAAAAAAAGGTGTGAAAGTAACAGTATTACAATGCAGAGAATACTTTTGCAGAGGTTTGTTGCAGAGCATTTCTCAGACTATGACCTGCTTGCGTTTTGCGATGATGGATATACTGGAACGAATTTTGAACGTCCCGGTATGCAGAATATGCTGGAAATGGTCAGAAATTCTGAAATCAACTGTATTGTAGTAAAGGACTTTTCGAGATTTGCAAGGGATTATATTAAACTTGGTTCATATCTTGAGCAGATATTTCCGTTTATGGGTGTCCGCTTTATTTCCGTCAATGATAACTATGATAGTCAGAACTATCAGGGAAGTATTGCGGATATTGATGTGAATTTTAAAAATCTTCTCTATGATTTATATAGTAAGGATTTATCCCAGAAAGTCCGTTCTTCCCTGGCTATTAGAAAGGAAAAGGGGCAATATGTAAGTGCAAACAGTCCATTTGGATATGAAAAGGATCCGGAGGACAGACACGCATTGCTGATTGCCGAGGACGAGGCAGAGATTGTCAGACAAATCTTCTCTTTAACTGTGGAAGGATATACTTCGGTAGAGATAGCCAAACTATTTAATGAGAATCGTGTTAAGACACCGATTGAATTTAAGATTGAAAAGGGAAAAACAAGCAGAGAGCCAAAAGGTGAACGGTTTTTGTGGAGCAACAGCACAATCTGTCAGATACTTAGGAATGAAATATATGTAGGAAATATTGTACAGAAAAAGTACGAAAAGGATTTTGTGGGGGGAAGGAACCACATAAAGCCCCGTGAGGAATGGATGGTTCGTTACAATCACCATGAACCGATTATTGACAGGAATGTGTTTGATAAAGTGCAGGAAGGTCGGGGAAAGAAAAGAAATCCGCAGAATACGCCCATACATCCGCTTGTTGGGAAAATGGTATGTGGGTGCTGTAAAAAGAATTTAAGTTATCGCAAGGGACTTAATCCGTACTTTACCTGTCATCACCGCTATTCTAGTGGGATGAATGACTGTGTGGATCAGATAAATGTGATGTTTATGGAGCAATATGTTCTTTATAAGATGCAGGAGAAACTGCAGGCAGACGGAGAGCTGGAAAAGCTTCGTATAGAAGCGATGGTCAGGATAGATAAGGAGATTAAGGAACTAAAGAACAAAAGGAGCTTATTGTCAGCAAGAATACAAAAGATAAAGCAGCAGAATTTTGAGGCATATCAGGATTATGTGTCTGGTAAAACAGACAGTTTCCACTCTGGTGAAATCATGGTAAAATCAATAGAGGATGAACGGACAGGTCTGAATGATGATATTCGGGAAATGGAAGCAGTATATACCAAATTGGAATGCGGGCATGACAGTCTGAACTTCGGAAAACGATTCGCAGTACTGTCAAAAGAAATGATAGAGCATTATATTGATAAAATTGTGGTCTATGATGAAAAGCATATAGAAATTTTTTGGAAAGAAAAAGCTGACATGGCATAGTCAGGCTTTGGAATTTTGCAGTTATCTAACACGGAAGTTCGTATTATCAAGCAATGGTTTAACAGCAGGTATCTATTTGGAGCGAAAAAGTGGTAAGGCCCTTGAAAAAAAGTTAAAAAAGTGTTTGCAACTACTTGACAGGAGAGGGGATTGACTACTTCCTTCCAGAATTTCGCGATGCAGACGGACAGACACGGATTCTGGCAATCTGGGATCAGACGGGGCAGCCTGATGAGGAACAGGGAAGGCTGCCTCCTGCGGGATACCGGGAAGGTGTGCTTTATACGAGAGAGATGATTAACGAGGCACTGGCTTTAGGACGCGAAAGCGGACAAAGGCTGGTGCCTGTTTTTGACTTGTCAGGTCATGGGACAGCAGTGGCAGGCGTGGCAGCTGGGACGGGGATGGGGATAGCGCCCAAAGCGGATTTGCTGATTGTCAGGCTTGGAACCCCGCGGGCTGACTCTTTCCCGAGAACCACACAGCTGATGAGAGGAATCGACTATGCAGTGAAGTTTGGCGTGGAGCTGAATAAGCCAGTAGCGGTGAACATCAGCTTTGGCAACACGTATGGTGATCATCAGGGCAATTCCCTGCTAGAGCGCTTTGTCGACAACGCTTCTGAAATAGGGAGAAGCATTCTGGTTATAGGAAGCGGAAATGAGGGGGCATCGAGAGGTCATACTGCAGGCGTAATGCGGGATAGTAGTCATGTGACTGAACTTGCGGTGGCGGATTATGAGACGGGACTCAGCATACAGCTGTGGAAGTTTTATCAGGATGTCTTTAATCTGGTTATCACATCGCCTGGAAAGGAACAGGTGACACTGGAGCTTTCTGGTCTCAGGGAAGCACAGGCTGTGCGGCGCACGCTGGAACAGACCCAGCTGCTATGTTATCTGGGAAAACCGCTCCCCTATAATGTACAGCAGGAAATATTCATTGACATGATACCGACGGGAAGCTATATAAACAGTGGGGTGTGGCGCATAGAACTTCAGCCGGTATCGCTAGTGACTGGAGAATACAGGTTCTATCTTCCGGGATATGCGGCAAGAAACGCTGCAACCGGATTTTTCCTGCCGACACCAGAAATGACAATCACGATTCCTTCGACGGCAAGGAGGGCTGTTACAGTTGGCGCTTATGATGTATCACGCAGAAGTTATGCGGATTTTTCGGGGAGGGGATATGTTTACCGTTATGATGATGGCAGGACAGATATGGCAGGAGGGCAGCAGATTATCGCAGATGTGAAGCCTGATCTGACAGCCCCGGGAGTGGATATCACAGTACCTATGCCAAACGGCGGATATGAGCAGGTGTCAGGAACCTCCTTTGCGACACCGTTTGTCACAGGGGCAGCAGCGCTTTTGATGGAGTGGGGGATTGTTCGCGGAAATGACCGGTTTCTGTATGGGGAACGGCTAAAAGCAAGTCTGATACGGGGATCACAGTCTCTTTCTGATATATCAGTCCGACCCAACAGCAAAACAGGCTGGGGAACGTTGTGCGTGGAGGGTGCATTGGCAAATGTGAGGTAAAAGAAAACGCGGAAACAGGAAAGGATTATGATTATATGCAGATTTATGTAGTAAAAGAAGGAGATCGCTTGGACAGTATTGCGGCAGCGTTTGCTGTCAGTGCAGAGGAGATTGCATATGATAATCAGATACCGGAACCTTATCGCCTTGCAGTAGGGCAGGCATTATTGATTCCGGTGGAGGGGGAGACACACCAGAAGAGGGCGGTTCGTGTCAACGGTTATGCATATCCATACATACGGGATGAGGTGCTTTCCGAAACATTGCCATATCTGACCAATATTTCTGTATTTTCCTATGGTTTTACTACGAGTGGGAATCTGATTCCGCCGCAGGTGGATGACAGCCGGATAATCAATGAGGCTTGGAGTCAGGGCACAGCGCCGCTTCTGGTTCTGACTCCTTTTGACCAGTCAGGAATGTTCAACAATTATCTGATTAGTGAGATTACTCACAATATGGAAGCACAACAGAATCTGATAGATCAGATTTTTTTGACAATGGAAAACAAAGGATATGCAGGCATTGATATTGACTTTGAATATATTTTGCCACAGGACAGGGTAGCATACGCAGACTTTGTCGCAAATGTCAGGAATCAGGCAGCACCAAAGGGATATCCTGTCTCCGTGGCACTTGCACCGAAGACTTCGGCAGATCAGAAAGGACTTTTGTATGAGGGGAAGGATTATAAGCTGCTTGGTGCGGCGGCGGACAGTGTACTGTTAATGACTTATGAGTGGGGTTATACGTATGGTCCGCCTATGGCAGTCGCGCCCATTAACAAGGTGCGTGAGGTTGTGGAGTATGCGGTGACAGAAATTCCGACGGAAAAAATAGACCTTGGGATTCCGAATTACGGGTATGACTGGACACTGCCCTTTGTGCAGGGCAGCTCTAAGGCGCGGACAGTCGGAAATGCGGAGGCGGTTCAGCTGGCAGTGGAAAATAATGCGGCAATACAGTTTGACCAGATTGCCATGTCCCCGTTTTTTCGCTATGAAAGGGACGGAGTGCAGCATGAAGTATGGTTTGAGGATGTGAGAAGCATGCGGGAGAAATTTGATCTGATTGTGGAATATGGACTTCGCGGAATGGGGTACTGGCAGGTTATGAAACTATTTCGCGCAAACTGGCTTCTGCTTGCAGATACATTTGATATTGTAAAATAGTTTGGGAACCCCTTTTTAAGAGGGGTTCCCATATTTTAGTACAATGGCTTTCATTTCATTCCATTTAGCTTCCATATCCGCAACCAGCTTAAACTGTGTACGTGCACGGTCTAGGTTGTGGTTTTCGCGGTGAATTTTAAAGTAATGGTCTCCAGTCAGAAAATCAGTCAGAAAACGTAATCCACATTCGTAGGTCATCAGCTTTGCCCCCATGGGAAGCATCTCGATTTCCTTTGCAGTGAGACTTCCCTTGCAGCCTTCCAGATATCCTCTTGTGAATGCTTCAAACAGGGACAGGCTCAGCTCCACTTTTGCCAGTTCCGTTTCATCCTCCGCGCCTGTGCTTGCCCCGAACCGGATAGAATCTCCGAAATCATACAGGGACAATCCGGGCATGACAGTATCAAGGTCGATAATACACAGTGCTTTACGTGTGTCTGTGTCAAACAGGATATTGTTCAGCTTTGTGTCATTGTGCGTTACCCGCAGCGGCAGTTTTCTTTCAGACAAAAGGTCAGTCAGAATGGGCGCGTCCTGCTTCCTGTCAAGTGCAAAAGCAATTTCTTTTTGTGCGAGGACGGTACGCGCCGGATCTCCCTCCGAAACTGCCTTTTGGAAGTCCTGAAAGCGGCAGGGGGTGTTGTGAAAGTCAGGAATGGTTTCATGGAGTGTTTCGGCAGGATAATCCGCCAGCATTCGCTGAAAGCTGCCAAAAGCGACTGCACTGTCATAGAAGTCTTTTTCACTTTCCACTTTTTCAAGACACATTGTATTTTCAATAAACGGAAAAACCCGCCAGTAATTTTTGCTGCTGTCCTGAAACCAGTCTGCGCCTTTTTTTGTCTTTAGTACATTTAAAGTTTCCCTTTCCGGATTACCGCCCTGGGAAATGATTTTCTCTCGCAGATATTCCGTGACGTGAACCATATTTTCCATAAGCTGTGGCGGATTTTTGAAAATGCTGTGGTTCATTCGCTGCAGGATATATCTTTTTTCGGTGTTTTCAGGCGTTTGGAAGCAAAGCAGGAAAGTATCATTGATATGCCCGTTTCCATATGGGATCTTTGATGCCAGCCTGCTATTTGTGCCGGTTTCAAGGGCAAATGCCGCAATCGCTTCATCTATTTTGTCACAAGCCGGATTTTCCATGTTCATAATGTATCCTCCTGATTATGCGCTGATGATTCTTCTGCAAGATCCAGCCACCGCATTTCCATTGGCGCCATGTCAAGATGGGTAAAAAGTGTTCCCTGAATATACAAATCTGTTGCCCTGGACTCTTTGGCGTTATTGATGACTGCAATTTTTCCGGTCTGTTCAAAAACGGCAAGCTCCGTATCTACATTTGTCACATAGAACTTTTTCATTTCATTTTCATGATGCGCAGCAAAGTAAATGGCGCGTAGCAAGAGACGGCAGTTCTGGGGTGAGTATGGAAGTCCTGCAAAATAGACGCTTCTGCCTTTTCCATATTCGTTGACCACCAGACGGCTGTATTTTCCGTCCATATTCAGAATCTGGTAATGTTCGCCCTGCGCATAGATGCGGCTTTTTCCTTCACCAAAATCAATTTCACCTGGAATATCTTCCAGAATAAAGTGTCTGTTGTCCAGTTCATTGTATTTGTCGGTACTCATGGAAAAGCCGAGTTCCCTGTCGACGCCGAGCACATCGCTGAGCTGGAAATAGCGTCCCTGATACTGACAGGCGCTGGGCTCACCTACGCCGATAAAACCGCCGCCCGTATCAACAAATCGGCGGATTGCACAGACTACCTTTTCATCCTTCCAGTTCTCTGCGCCGCTCCATGATGTGTAGGCATCCCCAGCATTGATAATAACCCGGATTGCAGGGTCAATCCCATTCTTTATCTGTGTGAAGTCAATAAATTCCACATCAATCGGCATTCCGCTCAGGCATTCAATTACACCCACGTAGGAATAAATTTCCCGATACCACAGGGCATGGTGAACCTGATTGGACATCCACCGCCGGATGCTGCCCCAGCAGTTTAAGATGCCCACCTTAAAGGGTGCTGTGTAAGCCTTTGAGCCTTGCATATTCTGGTGTATCTGTCGAAATTCGTCCACGACCTTTTGAATCTGGTCGATAAAGCCTGGCCATTCAGCAGCCAGTTTGAGGTATCCGCCATAGCCGATTCGGTCGAGTGGCGAGCGCAGGATGGCTCTTCTTGCTTTCAGCCAGTTGTTTTGTGCCTCGCCGATCGGGTCGCCGCCCGCTGTAAATACGTCGGGGAAAAAGTAGGGGAGCAGCCGTCCTTCCGTGTATTTCACACCTTCAATGTCCGAAATCATCCGCAGTGTGACGCCATCTCCAACAGAGCCGACAACGGCGTCAAGACCAATATGCTGAAAGTATTTTCCAAAAGGCTCGGTCCCAATCCAGTGATCGCCCAGAAACATCATGGCTTCCTTGCCATAGCTGTGCACGATGTCCACCAGCTCCTTTGCAAGTTTGGAGACTTCAATCTGTTGGAACTCCATAAAATCACGGAATTCTTTGGACGGAACCCGGAATGTGGAGTTGTGATATCCCTGATCTACAATGTATTCGGGGCGGAATGGATAGCCAGCCCATTTTTCGAACTGTTCTAAGATATAGGGGCTGACACTGGCGCTGTAACCAAACCATTCCACATATTTTTCCCGCTTGTGGTCGTCAAAGGTTAAGGTAAATTGATGAAAAAACGTGGTAAAACGAACAACATTGACATGTGGATTGTCCTCACACCACTTTTTCAACTTTTCCTTTACATAAATCTGGGTTTTAGGCTGCCGCACGTCAAAGGTCAGCTGGTGGGGGGCGTTCTTCCAGTCATTTGTGATAAAGTTGTACATATGTACCGGATCCCATATCAGGAATGCGAGGAAGCTGACGGTATATTGGTGGTAGGGAATTGTTTCAATCACAACTTCGCCGGCTGCCTCGTCGTAGTCCCATTTATTCGTGGGGACAATCTCACCAGTAGTTCTGTCTATGACTTCCCACCAGCGTTTCGGGGAATCAATGGTGTTGACTTTGAGCTGTTCGGTATGAAAACCTTTCATCAGTTCAATGCGAAGACTTTCTCCTTTTGCCGTAATCCGGTCGCTGATGAGGTATTCCTGCTGGATTTCTTCGGGATTTCGCATCGCCCAGTTATTGTCCTTGCGGGTGGTATAGTACGTTGCGTAAATTTTGGCATCCTGACTCAGCAGTTCCTCCGGCATGGTTGTTCCATCGCAGTCCCGCAGTGCATCTGCACCCAGCAGATTTTTCAGACGAATGGTTTCTTCAACCATGTCGACATCTGTAGGCAGAGTCAGCCTGCCTGTATTTTCCATGTTCATTGTGGGACACCTCCTTTTAACTTGAAATGATAGTATGTAGCTTACAAATTCAGCAAAAAAGCATAGTGGCTGAGAAGCATCAGGCCATGACATGCAGTTTTGAGTTGCACGGCTTGATGCCCGCAACAGGAAGTCAAAGGCTCAATTGCTGCATATTTAGAGATATTTTTTGTTGTAGAGATAGAGGAGCACTAATATTCCTGCCAGACCGACAAGCATTGTCAGAAGCCCAATAGGTCCGATATTGCGTTGTCCTGTCACGATTAGTATCATACTGGCAGCAAAAATAAGCAGGTAAATAATTCGGATAATATATTTCATGAACCAAACCTCCTATCCTTTCAATCCGCCAAGGCTCATGCCCTGCGTCAGTTTTTTCTGGACTAAGATATATAGAATTAAAGTTGGGAGCATTACGATGACAAGTCCTGCGTAAAGCTGTCCGTAATTTGCAGCTGCCTTCTGTGCCTGCATCAGCTGCATCAGTCCGACGGGAAGTGTTTTGGATCCTTTGGTAAGCAATGTCATGGAAATGATGTATTCATTCCAGAATGACAGGAAGTTGAACAGGATTACTGTGATGATGCTCGGCAGCGCCATTGGCATCATAATCTGAACCATTGTCCTGAAATAACTGCTTCCATCCATGTAAGCTGCCTCCTCGTAATCTCGCGGTATCGTGACAAAGAAGCCGGAGAGCAGGTAAATGGTAAAAGGCAGTGCCGTTGCTGCATAGACAAGCGCCACGATAAAGAGGTTGTTCAGAAAAAAGCCGTCCCCGCCCCAGCTGCGCAAAAGCTTGTCAGCATCCACAAACATAAGGAAAATCGGGACAACAATGTAATTTACGTTGATAAACAGTCCGCCCATAAACATGACGTTGATCAGTTTGCTGCCAAAGAAGCGGTAGCGTGCAAGTACATAGGCTGCAGGAAGCGCCACGACTAGCAGTATGACAAGGGCAAGAGCCGTTACCAGTATAGAGTTCATAAAGTATTCGCCCATCTTTGCCTTCTCGAAAGCATCAGCAAAGTTCTGGAAATAGATACCCTTTGGCAGTGTCCATGGATTGCCGTAAAATTCGGAATTTTCCTTAATGGATGCCAGAAATACCCAGCCAACAGGTATCACAATGCTGACAGCGAGTGTTATCAGGGCAACATAGATAAATATTTTATATAATTTGTTAAAACTCATTTCGCTATCCCTCCCTTAAAATTCCAAAGGCTCTCGCCTGGTGACGAAGTTGATCAGCGCTGACAGCCCAAAGGAGAACAGGAATACAACGACTCCGATTGCCATACCATATCCGTAGGAGGAGTTGGTATAAGCCTGTTTGTACATATAGCTGAGGAACACTTCCGTCGCCCCGTCAGGACCGCCGTTTGTGAGCGCTTTCACAATCAGGAAACTTAGATTGATGGAACTAATCACAAAGAAAGTCAGGGTCGTTCTTACATTTGTCCAGATGAGCGGAAGCGTGATGGAGAAAAATTGTGTTATTCTCCCGGCGCCTTCAAGATTTGCGGACTCATAGAGGCTTTCTGGTACGCTTGCCATGCTTGCCATGTACATAACCATGTAGTACCCGATTGCCTGCCAAATCATGGCAATCACCAGACTGTAGATGACCAGTTTCTGGTCACCCAGCCAAAGGATAGGTGTTTTTTCACTTCCCCTGAAAATGGCGATGATACTGTTCAGAAGTCCGCTGTTTGGGTCATAAATTGCCGAGAAGATAGCAGAGATAACAACTACGGACAAAATATTCGGGATGTAAAAGATAATCCGGAAGAAATTTTGTCCTTTAATCTTTTCCCGCGAGAGAATCGCCGCAAAAATCAAGGAGAGTGCCATGGTTACAATTGTCACACAGACAATTAAGAGAACCGTATTCTGGAAAGAACGGAAAAAATTCATGTCCTCCATCAGAATTTTAAAATTGTTCAGACCGACAAACTGTTTGTTGTTGGAGTAGCCTCCCCATTTATACAGAGACATCTTAAAGACATTAAAAGTGGGAATCAGCATAAAAATGATAAACAGTATGACTGCCGGCGCTACACAGACGGTAATAAAAATTGTTCTTTCTTTTACCTTTTTCACATTCACACCTCCAATTTTTGAAAAAAAAGCACCCCAAAGGCAGAAACCTTTGGAGCGCTCCTAAAACCTTATTCCATTGCCGCTCTCAATTTGTCACTTACTTCCTCAACAGCTGCCTGCCACTCAGCAACAGTCTTGTCGCCGCTCACAACACTGTTGACTGTTCCACACAGGGTATCCAGCATGTTGACGCCTTCTACTGGCGCGGTTGATGCGAAACCGCCCATAACAGCGGTAGCGCCATTGTCGTAGATGCTGTAGAACATCTTGTTGTCGCCTTCCAGACTGTCACTTACACCTGTGATGGGCTGGATTGCTGTAGCTTTTGCGAAAATCTGTGCAGCCTCGTCAGAGTACATATATGCCACAAATTCTTTCGCCATGTCCTGATTCTGTGCTGCTGCCGGAATCCACATTTGTTCGAACCAGCAGAAAGAGCATCCGGAACCGCCTTCGTTCACTGCCGGGATTGCCATGAATCCCCACTCAAAGCCGTCCGCTCTCGGCGCATCTGCCATTTCGCCTGGAAGCCATGTTCCATTCGGGCAGAAGATTGCTTTGTTGTCAAGAATCAGCTGCTGGTTCTTTGTAAAATTGTCATTGTTTGCATTGGCAACGGTTGTGCCTTCTGTATACTTTGCAAGCTGGCCAACTAATTCAAATACTTTGGTCGCATAGTCGCTTTCCCAGATACCGTCCTCATATGTCATGCAGCTGTTAAAGAAGTCTGCACCACCTGATGATGCCAGTGTCGCGTATGTAAATGCATCGAAATATCCTGTTGTGGGATAAGTGAAGAGTGCGATGCCGTCAGCCGCTGCTGTGTCGCCAAGCGCCCACATTTCTTCCCATGTCGTAGGTACATCCCAGCCCTTTTCCTTGAATAATCCTGCATTGTAGAACAATCCGCAAGGACTGTAAAACATTGGTGCATAGTAGGTTACCCCATCTCCATAGGGGTTGGTAGCCAGGGTATCAAGGAAACCAGGAATGATTTTGTCCCGGACGGTTATGTCTTCACCTGGAACGTTCATGTCAAGGACATCTGACAGTGGAAGAAGTGCATTTTCTTTTGTCAGTGTTTCTGTCAGCGCTGCTTCACGTCCTGTTGCAAGATGCACTACATCCGGATAATCTCCGGCCTTCATGGCAGGACTGATGATATCCTCGATTTTCTTGTCAATAGTGAGCTCCACAGTCACCCCAGGATGGGAGGTCTCAAAGGCTGACACAACTTCAGACCACATATCTGCACCATATCCGCCCTCAAAAGCAGCTACTTTTAATGTCTGCTCCGTGACAGCAGTATCTCCGGAATCCTGAGGAGTCTGCTCTGCCGGTGCGGCGGTATTGGACGCTGCTGTGTTGTCAGCCGGCGTGCTGTCTGTTGCAGGTGCTTTGTCAGAGCTGCTGCATCCGGCGAGAAGTGATGCAGCCATTGCAGCTGCCAGTAACGATGAAAGAACTTTTTTCTTTTTCATAAATAATTCCCTCCCTTTTATTTAGGATATGTTTCCGAAATTCACTGTCTGTTCTGTTACATTTAATGATGTAAATGCAGATACAGGGGAATTGCGGGAATACTTTTGTGCATGACATAAAGCATTCTGTTTTGCCATTGTTGGTTTTGTTATTAAGTATATGTTAAGTATAGTAAAAACATTTGTTAGAATCAATCTGATTGTTGCTGGAAATTTTATATATCTTGCTTTTAGACAAAATTTTTTAAAAAGCAAGATGTTATTTATTGGAAATTGTATATAATGTATATTTAAATCATGTGTCTGTTAAATTTTTATGCACATTTCCAACACAAATATTTTGCATATGGGAAAAAATCTTTTTTGTGTGTGCTGTATAGACAAAGTGAAAAAAAGAAGAATTTTTAGATATTTTTAGATTTTGTTGTATGTGGACAAAAAATATAAATTCTGTTATATTTTTTATAGGGTTGTTTTGGGATTTGGTATGTTTTCAAAAGAATTTTAGGCAGCCGGAACAGGAGGAAGATGGCTATGGGAAATACAAGACATTGTATAGAGGGCAGTAAACCTTCCAGTTTGGATGCCCTGAAGCTTTTGTATGTGTCCACATCAAAATATGAGGGGGACTGGCAGAGTATACTGCACTCACATCCGTTCAGCGAGCTGTTTTATGTTGTGGACGGCAAAGGCTCTTTTGTCACAGAAGGTATGGAATTTCCCGTGTGTAAAAATGACATGGTTATTATTAATCCACATGTGCTGCACACGGAGAAGTCGCTGCCTACGACACCGCTGGAGTATATCGCGCTCGGGATTGACGGGCTTTCGTTTTCGTTTGAAAGTATGACATCTGTCCAGGATGGAGTATATATGCAGACTGCGTCGGGCGGCGTATACAAATATAATACACAAAGCTCGTATGTATATGCCTATCTGAATATTATGCTGGAGGAGCTGTCAAGAAAAGAGGATAATTATGAGGCTGTATGCAGGAATCTTTTGGAAGTGATTATGATCTGTATGCTCAGGAACAATAATCTGGACATTGTGCAGAACAGCAATGCCCTGCTGAACAGGGAATGTACCCAGATTAAGAACTATCTGGACGCTAATTATTCTGAGAATATTACGCTGGATATGCTGGCATCACTTTCACATATGAACAAATACTATATGGCGCATGCTTTTACAAAATATATAGGAGTTTCCCCTATCACATATCTTCTTCAGAAGCGCATACAGGAGGGAAAATCCCTGCTTGAATCCACGTCATACTCAATATCACAGATTTCAAATATTCTTGGATTTTCCTCGCAGTCGTATTTTTCCCAGGCGTTTAAGAAAGCTACCGGGAAGACGCCTGTTCAGTACCGAAATGATTTGAAAGGGTAATTTTGGGATAGTTTGGCGCTGAATATTTTTCTGAGCGTGCTGCTTCACAAACGCAGGCGTAGCGGTGGCTACGTCGAGACTTGGGGAGTAGTGCTATTAGGAAAATAGGTAAGTCAAACTGCCAATTACTTAATATTCAAGCCCGCTATGCCTCCTTCATTTGGCACAAATCTCCCACAAACTGTGACGCACATCTGGCAGAAAGCATTTTTCAA
>JAIECJ010000149.1 GCA_029068555.1 Lachnospiraceae bacterium | reverse complement strand
ATTTTGCACACAAAATGCTAAAAGGCAAGCATTTTGGCGCATGATTCCCACTACTTTGGTGTAGGTGTGAACAGTAATGTTAAAACCATCCATATTCAACTCAAATCCAGTATTATCTTCCTCTAGAGCGTGTTTGAAAAATGCTCTAGATCCTGACATTTCCACAAACTCTGGCGGGAAAACAGCCAGAACTGACAGGCGTTCGATTTGAAAAAACAGCATTCTGTCATACAAAAAGGAATACCGCAAAACGATATTCCTCTTAATAATGATATCCACACAGGTTCGAGCGCGTTTGAAAAATGTTTCTGCCGAATGTATGCTACAATTCTCAGAACATTTTGACAGCTATACCCTGCATTAAAATTTTTCGACAATTGCAACCACAACAGACCGCGGATACATGACAATCGTATCTTTTCCCATCCACTTGGTCATCTTATGGTAATCAATGTCCTTTGTATGATTAAATTGTGTATTCATAAGAATACGCCATTTTCTTCCCAAAGGAAGGTTTGGAAGCTGAACCTCCTCTTTCTCCCAAAACGCATTGATACCAATATAAATAATGTCATCCTCCCGGTTCCCCTCTGTACGCCCGGCAAACATGATTCCTATTGTACGCGTATCAGCATCACAGTTACTGTTCCATGCGGTCTTGTTGTGAATGGAAACCTCTGGGAATCCACAACCGCTCGGACCGGAACGTCCTCTCAAAATCGGATGTTTCTTACGCAGGTCTATCATATACTTGCAGAATTCGAACATCTCGCTATACTCTTCTTTGCGGTTCCAGTCAAGCCATGATATGATATTATCCTGACAGTACGCATTATTGTTGCCAAACTGCGTATTGCAAAACTCATCTCCGGCAAGGAACATTGCCGAACCGCGGCTGCACATCAGAATGGCAAATGCATTTTTCCGGAGCCGATTTCTCAAATCCAGAATCTCCGGATCATCCGTGTCTCCCTCCACACCACAGTTCCAGCTGTTGTTATCATCTGCGCCATCTGTATTATTCCAACCATTTTTCTCGTTGTGCTTGCTTTGGTAGGCATACATATCATACAGCGTGAAGCCGTCATGGCAGTTCAGGAAATTGACAGTAGCATTTTCTCCGCGGTTTTCCTTTCCGTACAAATCAAGGGATCCTGTAATACGGTTAATGGCGGCCTGTGCCATGCCATAATCGCCTTTCAGAAAACAGCGCATGTCATCACGGTATCTGCCGTTCCACTCAGCCCACCGGTTCCATGAAGGGAAGCTGCCTACCTGGTACAGTCCTCCTGCATCCCATGCCTCTGCAATCAGTTTTACATTGCCAAGCACCGGATCAAAGGCAAGACTCTGCAGAAGCGGCGGTTTGCTCATCGGTGAACCATCCTCGTTTCGTCCCATGATGGATGCAAGGTCGAATCGGAAGCCGTCAACCCGGTAAGATACTACCCAGTAACGCAGGCATTCAAGAATGAATTGCTGCACAATCGGATGGTTGCAGTTCATCACGTTGCCGCAGCCGCTGAAATTATAATACTTTCCGTCAGGAGTAAGCATATAGTATATATTGTTGTCAATTCCCTTAAATGAAAAACAGGGTCCCATCTCGTTTCCTTCCGCAGTATGGTTAAATACAACATCAAGGATAACTTCTATACCATTTGCATTCAGATCATGAATCAGACTTCGAAACTCATTTCCCGCCTTTCCGGCACGTGTATCCGAGGCATAGGCAACATTGGGCGAAAAAAAACAAACCGGACTGTACCCCCAGTAATTTAAAAGCTTTTCGCCATCCACAACACGCACATCTTCTGTCTCGTCAAACTCGAAGACCGGCATCAGCTCAACTGCGTTGATTCCAAGTTCCAGAAGATAAGGGATCTTTTCACGGATTCCT
This sequence comes from Lachnospiraceae bacterium, assembly GCA_029068555.1. GTDB lineage: Bacteria > Bacillota > Clostridia > Lachnospirales > Lachnospiraceae > COE1. Next base: position 82,793 of record JAIECJ010000149.1, on the reverse strand, counting down.
TCATAGGTTCCCCTGTGCTCAACCCCGGAGGACTTATCCTGTGTGAATCCCCTCACGTGCATTTCATAGATAATCATATCTTTTGGCTCTAAGCTGGTATTCTTAAAGTTTCCCCAGTCATATCCGCCGTCCACAACCCGTCCCTTGTATATGCGCTCTGACACTGGCTTCTCTTTTCCCCAGTTTTCCTGACCTGCAACAGACTTTGCGTAAGGGTCAAGGATATACTTTGTCTTGTCAAACAGCAGTCCCTTACTGGGATTATACTCACCGTCGAACTGATATGCATACTCAAAATCCTTGGGCTTGAGTCCATAGACAACCATAGAGTACGTATCCCCCAGACGGCATGATTCCGGAAACGGTATCACTGCATAGGGCTCATGCTCACCGACATGAAACAAGCAAAGACAGCATGATTCTGCCCCGTTTGAATGAATTGTGAAGTTAACCCCCTCATCTACCCTGACCGCCCCATTGCTCAAAAAATTACCAGGCCGTACCTTGAATCCGCCTATCTCATCCGTAGGCGGAAAATATTTTCTTTCCAATCCTGAACCGAAATACATCATATTCTCGCAATCACCTCTTTTTTTACATATTTTCGCATTATCCATTCCTTTATAGAAACATATGCCTTAATTTTACATGATTTCCCATAATGGTGCAACGTTTCAACTTTTTTTTATTTATTTTCCCCTTAAATCCTTCTATATATCTTCTCCCTTTTGTGGAATTTTTATCCATTTAAAGTCCACTTTATCTTCCTGCCAGCACTTCTTATACAAAATAAATAAAAGGCTCTTTGACAATATCAAATATTGCCAAAGAGCGCCAGATTTCCTATCGCAAATCCTGCATGCGAACACCGTCCATATCGTCAAAATCCTGATTTTCCCCTACCATTCCCCAGATAAAGGTATACGCACGACTCCCACTTCCCGAGTGAATCGACCAGCTCGGGGAAATGACAGCCTGCTCGTTTCTCATAACGATATGTCTTGTCTCCTGTGGCTCGCCCATATAATGCATTACAAATGCATCTTCGGGCATATCGAAATATAAATAGACCTCCATGCGCCTGTCATGCGTATGACAGGGCATTGTATTCCACACGCTTCCGGGCTTCAGCGCAGTCATACCCATAACAAGCTGGCAGCTTTCAACCTGTCCGGGCAGAATGTACTTGTTGATCACCCTGTGGTTTGCATCCTCAAGGCAGCCAAGCTCCACTTTGTTCTCATCCTTGATGATCACAACATCCTCCGAAGCCTCACCCTGCGGTTTAATCAGTTTTGTCGGATACGACCTGTGTGCCGGAGCGCTGTTCAGATAGAATTTTGCTGGATTACCGGCATCAGCAGACTCAAATGTAATGTCTTTTGCTCCCATTCCAATATACATGCCTTCCTTATGACCAACCGCATACCTTTTACCGTCGACTGTAATGAAACCTGCCGGTCCAATATTGATCACACCAAGCTCACGCCTCTGGCAAAAATATTCTGCGCGGAGTTCATCTCCCGCTGTGAGCTGAATCGGTTCCACCGGCACCGCTGAACCTGTGATAATACGGTCTATATGGCTGTATACAAGTTTTATCCTGCCAGCCTGAAACAAATCATCAATCAAAAACTCCTCTCTCAATCTTTCAGTTGTATAGTATCTGACATCCTTTGGTGAAGCTGCTGTTCTCAATTCCATGATAATCCCTTCCTTTTTCTTTTCATTTTACAGTGTTATAATTATTTATGGACCGTCGCTTTTCTGTAAGTACTTACATTCTATCGCATTCTTATAGAACCGTCAATATAATATTCTATTTCATTAGAGCGTTGCTGTTCACTCGTTATTGTTCACACCTACGCCAAAGTAGTGGGAATCATGCGCCAAAATGCATGCCTTTTAGCATTTTGTGTGCAAAATCTGTTATAATTCACACCTCAATAACATATAAGCTGATGAAAACTGGCGTTGGTGTGAATTGTAACGTTCACTCCGTTCCGGTAACAGGTAAAAATCCATGCAAATTTTACTGCGCAAATGGATTTTTACTATTATCGTTTGTAAACAAAATATTCAAATTTACTTGATTTTCATATGCATTCATAGTACAATTTATATAAATTTGATAGTGCTTACACACCTTGTTACATCCAGCCGCCATACTTTCATACGTTACATTATTTCAGATCCGAAAAGAAAGGACACACGCATGACAATATATGATGTTTCTGAGAAAGCCGGTGTATCTATCGCAACTGTTTCGCGCGTGTTAAACGGCTCTGACAATGTCAGCGCCCAGACACGTCAGAAGGTTCTCGCTGTCATAGAGGCATGTGACTACACGCCCAATGCTTTTGCAAGGGGACTTGGCTTAAACTCAATGAATACGATAGGCATTCTATGTGCCGATTCTTCTGACCTATATCTTGCTAACGCCATATATCATATTGAGCAGGAATTAAGGGAAAACAACTACAACTGCATTCTATGCTGTACAGGCTATAAACTTGCAGACAAACAGAAATACCTGAATCTCCTTGTCAATAAAAAGGTTGACAGTGTGATTCTTGTGGGTTCTAACTTCATTGCAGACACCGACTCCGAAAACGATTATATCCGTGAGGCCGCAAAAGAAATTCCTGTACTTTTGTTGAATGCCGACTTCGATTGTGAAAATGTATATTGTAGTCTCTGTGATGATTTCAAATCAACAATGCAGGCAACCACATACATTATAGACACTGGGATTGAAGATATTCTCTATCTATACAACTCAAAATCCTTTTCCGCACTCAGAAAGCTGTCCGGCTACCAAAGTGCACTGACGCAGAAAGGGATACCACTTCGTATGGAGTATATACAATATTTTCCGGGAAGTCACGCCAACCTTCCTGCAATCGCAGACTTTCTGTCAGACCTTGACAGTACCGTTAAATACAAAGCCGTCGTAGCAGCCGATGACAATCTCGCCATCGGCGCAGTAAAATTTGCACACAAAAAAGGTCTGACTGTGCCAAAAGACTTGTCAATCATCGGATACAACAATTCTATTTTAAGCACCTGCTGCGAACCAGAGCTCACAAGCGTTGACAACCGCCTTGAGACATTGTGCCACCACATTGTCAAGACTCTTATCGGAATATTAAACAATAAAGAAATGCCCCAGAAGGTAATCTTCTCCGGCGAACTGATTAAAAGAGGGACAACTCTTTAATATAATTTTAATTTAGGAGGAATTCATCATGAAAGCTTTTATGGATCAGGACTTTTTGCTCCAGACCAAAACGGCAGGCGACCTTTTTCACAAGTATGCAGAAAAAACACCAATTCTGGACTACCACTGCCATATCAACCCCGCCGAAATTGCAAACGACCGCAAGTTTGACAACATCACACAGGTATGGCTCGGCGGCGACCACTACAAATGGCGCTTTATGCGCTCCTGTGGTGTGGATGAAACATTTATCACGGGCAACGCATCTGACAAGGAAAAATTCTTCAAGTGGGCAGAGTGTGTCGGCAAGGCAATCGGCAACCCGCTCTACCACTGGACACATTTAGAACTGCAGCGCTATTTTGGATACACTGGCGTCCTCAACAAGAAAACTGCGGAGGAAGTGTGGAATCTCTGCAACGAAAAGCTCAAAGAGGACAGCATGAGTGTGCGCGGCCTGATCAAGAGCTCCAATGTCACCTTGATCTGCACGACCGATGACCCCATTGACTCCCTTGAATACCATCAAAAAATTGCTGCAGATGACACCTTTGACGTGAAAGTGCTTCCTGCATGGAGACCAGACAAGGCGATGAACATCGAAAAGCCTGATTATTTTGAGTATCTTGCAAAGCTTTCTGCAGTGAGCGGCGATCCTATCAATTCTTTTGCTGACCTGAAGGCTGCACTGCACAACAGGCTTGACTTTTTCGCTTCGATGGGCTGCTGCGTGTCTGACCACGCGCTTGAGTATGTCATGTACCAGCCCGCCTCCGACGAGGAGATTGAAGCCATTTTTGCAAAGAGAAAGGGCGGCGGGGTAATCACCCGGCTTGAGGAGCTTCAATATAAAACGGCGTTTATGCTGTATGTCGGCAAGGAATACCATCGTCTGAACTGGGTGATGCAGCTCCACTATGGATGCAAGCGGGACAACAACACCCTGCGCTATGACCAGTTAGGTCCCGACACCGGTTACGACTGCATCAACAATTACGCACCATCTGCCGAGCTTGCCGATTTCCTCAATGCACTTATCAAGACTGACGAACTGCCAAAGACGATCATCTACAGCCTGAACCCGAACGACAATCAGGCAATCGGGACAATTCTTGGCTGTTTCCAGGATTCGACGGCATGCGCGAAAATCCAGCAGGGAAGCGCATGGTGGTTCAATGACCACAAGACAGGTATGCAGGATCAGATGATCTCTCTTGCCAACCTTGGAAATCTCTCAGGATTTGTGGGCATGCTGACAGACTCTAGAAGTTTCCTGTCATACACCAGACATGAGTACTTCAGACGAATCCTATGCAATCTGATCGGAAACTGGGTCGAGGACGGTGAGTTTCCGGACGATATGGAGACACTTGAGGAGATCGTGAAAGGGATTTCTTATAATAATGCGGTGAAATATTTTGGATTTGATTTGGATACCGTGTAATATTGTGTACTTTGCAAGGAGGCTGCCTGTTCATGGCAGCCTTCTCCAATCTTCTCTGTGGTATCTGCAAATATTGCTCTACAATAAATTTGCATTCATCACAGCTTCACCACTTTCCGGTCATAGGTCATAATGCCGTTGATCTCTTCCTCTATATCTGTCAGCTGGGTGTAAACGGACGCGCACAGCCCCTCTTTTTGCAGCTGCAAAACCCGATTGTCAAGCTCATTATACACCGATCTCAGCGCTGCGATATCCTCTTGGCTTCCATATCCGAAATACCGGTCAGAGTAGGTGTGATCCGGCACTGCGAGCGAAATCCCGCCAAACTCCGATATGACATACGGCTTTTTGCTCTTCTTTGCAACAAGCTCAAAAAAATAGATATGTTCGCTTTTCAGGTCGCCTGCATCCTGGTCGAACCAGCCGCTGTGTGCATCGATAATGCGTGTGTTGTCAACCGCACGCACCATGTCGGTGTTTTCTTTCGCGTCAAACTGTCCCCAGCCCTCATTAAACAGTACCCATGTACAGATTGAAGTGCAGTTGTAGAGCTGTCTGACCGTCTCGATGCACTCTTTTTTCCATTCCTCCCTGCCGCTTTTGTCCGCTCTTGAAGTGTAGCCGTAATCGTTATCCCGCTTGTGCCGAAGCGGAAACAGCACAGTGGGAATGTAGCAGGTTTTTACCAGATTGTAGGTTGTCCCGCCGTTAATCATGTCCTGCCAGACAAGCATTCCGAGTCTGTCGCAGTGATAGTACCATCGCATCGGTTCTATTTTACAGTGTTTGCGTATCATGTTAAAGCCCTTTGCCTTGGCAGTTTCAATATCGAAAATCATTGCCTCGTCACTTACAGGCGTCAAAAGGCTTTCGGGATAATAGCCCTGGTCAAGGATTCCCTTCTGAAAATAGGGCTGGTGGTTGAGGCACAGCCTTGGGACTCCGCTGCTATCCGGCTCTGTGGTAAAGAGACGCATGCCAAAATAGCTCTCTACCATGTCCTCTCCATACACGATGCGGATATCGTATAAAAACGGATGCTCTGGCGACCAGCTTTTTTTATCTTTTATATTCAGTTGAATGACCGTTTTTTCTTCGGGCAGCACAGCAACATTTCGCTCTTCTGCGATACGATTCTGATCAAATAACAGGATTTTGCAGGGAACTGTGCTGCCGCCAGCTGTTTTTTCATGAATAATCTGTCCGGTTCGGCTGTCAACATACTTGTTTGATGTTATTGTGATAGAAACACTGTCATTGTCATAATCCGGTGTGATACACAACTCCCGGATATAGGTCTCAGGCACCCACTCGCACCACACAGTCTGCCATAAGCCGCTCTGCGCAGTGTAGAACATCCCGCCGTTTTTGAGCACCTGCTTTCCACGCCCATGATAGGAGGTGTCGCTTTTATCCTGCACGCAGATCCGCAGCGTATTCTTTCCAGTCTGTATGCAATCTGTGATGTCTATGGTAAATGCCTGATAACCGCCTGAATGCGTTCCCGCCAGTGTATCATTGACATAGACGCGGCACCGCTCGTCACAGGCGCCAAAATTGAGCAGCAGTCTCTTGTCTATCGGAATCCTGTCGATCATCAGCCTGCGCTCATACCATAAGTATTCATCCGGTTTCAGCTGGCGCTGCACACCTGACAGATATGTTTCCGGTGAAAATGGCACGCGGATATCGCCGTCCCAGAGTACAGGCCGGTCACCGTCACTCGTGAATGCATATTTCCAGATACCGTTTAAGATGACATAATTCTTTCGTGCCAGCTGCGGTCTGGGATATTCCGTCAGCACGACTTTGGTCTGATCCTGTGCGATCTGTTCTCCCCACGGTGTCATCAGCTGATTGTACTTTCTGTCACCTTTATCTAATAGTTTATTTAATTGAAGTGTCTCTATTATTTCCCTGATTTTCATATGATCCTCTCCCACACTGAATCGCTCTAAGCATCAATTGGCAGAAAAAGGTGTAAAACCTCCATAGGCTTCACACCTCTGATTTTGCGATGATAGTGTTACCACTTTATAAGGTTATATCCTCGACATTGACTCCCAGAGAAGATAATTTATTTTACCTAGCACTGGCACGAACCATGCAGACCACAATTCTAATTTCTGGATGGATGGAGTACTAGTGTAGTGAAAATTAAGTTTTGGATAGTTTACGCAGAATATTTTTCTGAGCGTGCTGCTTCACAAACGCAGGCGCAGCGGTGGCTACGTCGAGGCTTGGGGAGTAGTACTGTCAGGAAAATAGGCAAGTCAAACTGCCAATTACTTAATATTCACTGTACTAATTACTGTTATCATTATATCCAATTCTATATCAAGTGTAAAGCTTTATATAACAAATGACGGCATTCATCGCTGTTTACGTTACAATTCACACCAACGCCAGTTTTCATCAACTTATAAGTTAATGAGGTGTGAATTATAACAGATTTTGCACACAAAATGCTAAAAGGCAAGCATTTTGGCGCATGATACCCACTACTTTGGCGTAGGTGTGAACAGTAACCTGTTTACGCCTCCATAAGATTTCAGCACAATTTTGTTTATTGAAGGGGCGGCATCAACAAATTCGGCACATGATTTCCTCTACTTATGTGGATGTCTGAACAGTAACTGGTTCACTCTGTTCCTGAACTGACTTTACAAACCGCATTACAAAGCGTATGATAGGTATATCATTTTAAACGCAGGAGTGCATTATGAAAAAACAAGCCACATCTAAACCACTGCGCTATGAGCTGCGCGACGAAATTGAAGACATCATCAAAGAAGTAAATATTGACCGGACAGAATTTCATGAGACTGCGAAAAACATGTATGAAAAGGTTCAGCGCAATGTATATTATGCCTTTTGTGACTACAAAAAATATCCTGCGGTTCAGGTCGATACCTATATGTGGACGCGGTTTCGTAAAGATTTGAAAAGCACAGACCTTATTATCACGAGATGGGATGACTGGGACGACTATATTGGTAAGCTCGACACGCTCATTCCCGGAAAAAAGAATCCGATGGCATTCTATTATCTGGTCGTCGACGGCGGATGGGTTTATGAAGGCACTTTGACAGCAATCAAAAAAGTCCTGCTGGAATATCCATGTTCCATGGCTGACTTTTACCTGTTTCCAAAGGACTATAGCTGGCTCATCACGCACTGTGAAGATGGCGCAAGTATGTGCAGAGTATGGAAATATTGAATAAACCGGAGCAATTAGATTCCCTTCACCACTACTCTTGTTCCTATGCGGCTGAGCAGCTCATTTGTGATGCTCTGTGCCTGCTGCGCTGCCACCGGCGCTGTGATTTCCCCGCCGTTGTCCCTGCCAATCAGCGTGACAGTCGTGCCGACACTTATATTAGAAAGTCCCGTGATGTCAATCGCAAACTGATCCATACAGATTCTTCCAACAATCGGCGCCTGCTGTCCGTTGACGAGCACATGATGCCCTTTGCCGGACAAAATTCTCGGATATCCGTCTGCATAACCAATGGACACGATGGCAATACGGCTGTCCCTGTCCGACACGAAAGTCCTTCCATAGCCGACACTGTCCCCCTGCTTTACCTTTCGAATCAGAATGACATATGCTTTCAGTGCAAGGACTGGTTTCAGGTCGAGCTGCAGCTTTGTCTGTGTATTTGGCGTGCTCAGCACGCCATACAGCGAAATGCCTGCCCTGACATAACTGCACTTGAGTTCCGGATAGTTCAGCAGGCCATAGCTGCTCTGGATATGGATTTTCGGAATGCATATACCCTGCTTCTTTAATCTGTTTATGACCTTGTAAAATCCTGCAATCTGCCGCCGGGTAAATAAGATATCCTCCTCGTCAAGACTGTCAGCCACACACAGATGTGTGTAAATGCCATTTATGGTAAGATATCTCATCGAGAACACACTCAAAAGATTCTGCAATTCTTTGCCGGCATTGCTGTCCATACTCACACCAAATCCAAGCCGGTGCATTCCTGTATCTAATTTGATATGCGCCTTAACCCTGTACTCCTGCGCATTCAGTCTGCATGCGTAATTGTAGTCAACCAGCGTCTGTGTAAGGTCGTACTTTCGAAGTTCCCACGCCCGCCCAGGCGGTGTATATCCCAGTATAAGAATCTCACCGCGAATACCATATCTACGCAGCGCAATGCCCTCGTCAATGGTCGCTGCCGCAAATGCCCTGACGCCGATTTTGTCCAGATACACTGCAATCTCGTACATACCATGTCCATATGCCTCTGCCTTCACGACTGCCATCAGCTCGCACTTGGGCGGCATTGCTTCTCTCAATATTTTTACATTATGTGCAAGGTTGTCCAAATTGATTTCGATGTAAGCCCTGTCGGTGCCCTTGTGCTGCTTTCTCTTGTTATGTCCAAACCGTCTCCGCAACGCCGCTGCCGCCACACTAAATGACACGGACGCCGCAACGACTGCAAGAAAATGCACCACGCTGTTATCCACAAGAAGCGTCTGCATATGAAGCACCTTCGCAGCAAGCCGTATGAGCACGATCATCATCGGATGAATGATATAGATGAGGAGCGAGACATCCCGCATCCAGACATGACGCTTTCCCCTGAAATGCAGCAGCGCCTGAAACAGAAAATACATACATGGCACCAAAAAGAAATACATGCTGTCGTGACGCTGCACTTGAAAACAGTGTAAAATAAGCCCTTCTGCCAGCATAAGCAGCATCGTCAGGGCAGACATCATCCATGCCGTCGTCTGTCTCAGGCGTATCTGGCAATCCGCAATCCATCCGCCTAATATGAAAAAAACAGGTGCAAAAAAAATACCGTTTCTAGTGTAGTCCGACACCTGAAACATCAGCGCATAGAAACCGCTGAAAGCAGGAACTTTTTCTATCAGTCCATAATAGCTGTCACCAAACAGACCTGTCAAGTAGAGCGCCGCTGCCACAGCTAACGCCCTGTGATAACCCAGCCTGCGCACCAGATACCACGCAAGCGCCCCACCTGCAAGCGAGGCGGGCAGATACCACAGATGATACAGTGTCCCATCAAATACGATATCCTTTATGATATTGGGCAGCAGATTTTCCATCTTAAAATAGCCGTTGTATATATTAATCGGTATGTAGAGCACAATTGCCGCCCCATAAATCAGCGCTGTCTTTTTTGCAAAAACCCCCAGCTTGTCCATTTTGTAATTGTATCTGGAAATCAGAAAGAAACCTGATGTCATGAAAAAGAAAGGAACTGCTATGCGGGCAATCCCGCGCGTCAGCATGAAATCCCCCAGTTCGCTGTACGTTTTAAGCGGCGATGTGTGAATCGCAATGATGAATAGTGCTGCAATCAGCCGAAAACTGTCAATTCCTGTGTAGCTTCTGTCTGCTGTCCTCATTATTTCCCCTCTTTCTAGATCGTGTTTGAAAAATGCTTTCTGCCAGATGTACATCACACAAACGCCTGCCCGATAACCCTGTCCACTACCTCGGCAAATCCATATCCTGCCGCGCGCATCATCCCCGGATAGCGGCTGTGTTCCGTAAAGCCCGGTATTGTGTTGACCTCGTTGAACACAATCTCTCCCTCCGGCGTCAGAAACATATCCACCCGCGCAAAACAGGCACAGTCCAGCGCGCGGTATATCCGCTTTGCCGTCTCCTGAATCTCCTGTGCCTTCTCTGTGGGAATCCTTGCAGGAACATGAATTGCCGAGGACTTGAGTGTATATTTTTCTGTGTAATCAAAAAATCCGTCGGCACTCCCTGCACCGCCTAGTTCAATCTCGTCTATCTCTCCGACAATCAGGTTGTCACGCCCGCACACCGCACAGCCCACCTCAAAGCCGTCAATTGCCTCCTCCAAAATGACACGGTTGTCATAGCGAAACGCAAGGTCAATGGCAGGCATCAGATGTTCCATATCCACTATCTTTGTCACGCCAAAGGAAGAACCAGCCTTCACAGGTTTTACAAACACCGGAAATCCGATATTTTTTGCAAAATCACACGCCTTATTGACCGCAGTATTGTCCATCAGCACCATTGCTCTCGGCACACGCACACCGGAAATCTCCACCAGCCTGTGCGCCCTGTCCTTGTCCATGCACAGCGCGGAGGACAGCGTCCCGCAGCCCACCAGCGGAATCCCTGCAAGCTCCGCGATGCCCTGAACTGTCCCGTCCTCCCCGTTTCGCCCATGAAGCACTGGGAAAACAGCATCGACAGAGATAGATTCGGGTATGGATTCCGCGCGGCATATTATCAGATGGTGATATGTCCTGTCCGGCGAAAGCACTGCCGGCACACAGTCTGTCTCATTGCACCATGTATCGTTTTTTATCCTGTCTGTTTCCCCTGTAAAATAAAACCATCTCCCCTCCCGCGAGATGCCAACCATAACCGGATTGTACTTTTCCCTGTCCATACTGCAAATCACTGCATATGCTGACTGCAATGACACCTCATACTCTGACGACGCACCGCCGAATATAACTGCGATATTTTTTACATTTTTCACGATTTGTCACTCCTCTATTCTTTTTATAAAATTTTCTCAATAACAGTCCTCAAACTACTGCAAAAGCACATACTGTATGACGCAGAACAAATACACATGTACCATAAAGCGATAAAAAAACTATATCAGAACATTTCTTAACTTCCAATGATGCAGCAATTTAAGATATATTAAGAACTTATGATTTACTATTTAGAAACTATAAAGCCATTTCTTTGCAGTTTCTTACTTCAACTGCTTTCAACTACGCATTAAAAAAGAAAACCGCCTGATACCTTGATTGTATCAAAACCGGTTTCCCTATGTTTTTCAGTTTCCTATCACCTTTATAAAATTTTTCTCTCGAATATCTTACAGTTTTCTTACGACGCTCCGCTGCACACCAAAAATCTGACAGAAAATCGCAGGCATTCAAGCACTTCTCCTGAGTCGTATTCCTTTCTGTAGTGTGTCCTGAGCATATTAAACGGATGACATGTACGCCGGAAGCGTGACAATAAATATTGTGCGCTCATTTGCGCTCGCCGCCGTGATCGTTCCCTCGTGCAGCTCCACAATCTCCTTTGCGATGGCAAGCCCCAGACCTGCGCCGCCGGTCGCCGACGAGCGCGACGCGTCCACCCGGTAAAACTGTTCAAAGATATGTTCCAGCTTGTCCGGCGGAATGGTTTTTCCCTGATTCTGAATCATGACTTTTACCCTATCCGCCTCTGTCTGTGCATACAGCAGGATTTCCGTCCCGGCATAGCTGTAGCTGACCGCATTTCGTATCAGATTGTCCAAAGCCCGCGCAAGCTTATCCGCATCACCCACCAGCGCAATGTCTGGCGCAATCTCCAGTTTCCAGGAAAGGTCCCGCTCTGCGAGAATCGGGTGAAATTCACTGGCAAGCTGTTCCAGCATACGGCTGAGATGAATCCGCTCCCTGTCGAGCGTCAGCGTCGTCAGGTTGAAGCGTGTGATGTCAAAAAACTCATTGATCAGCGCCTCAAGACGTTCCGCCTTATCAAGCGCAATATCCGTGTAACGGCAGCGCAGTTCCTGTGAAATCTGCGGCTCATCCCGCAGCAGCGTCAGATATCCTATAACGCTTGTGAGCGGTGTTTTGAGGTCATGCGCCAGATAGACAATCAAATCGTTCTTGCGCTGCTCGGCAAGCTGTGCATCGCTTTTGCGCTTTTCCAGCGTGTGCTTGATGGCATTGATTTTCCGCTCCGTCGCGGCAAGCTCCTGCGAGAGAATCACATCACCTGCGTTTTCCGTGACCAGCGCATCAATGCCGCGGTTAATTTCCGCAAAATATTTGATAAAGATATTAAGATAAATCTTCTGCGCAATCGCAAACAGAAACAGGATGCCGCCCATAAAATACCAATCCAGATAATTCCGTATAAGAAGTCGGTATGTCTCCCGCGCAAGTTCATAGGCGTCCTTCTTTCCCGTATAGACAACATGGCTTAAAAAGCCAACCACAAAATTCGCAAACCGTCCGCGAAAGACAAAATCGTACAACATCAATGCGCCAATGACCGAAAAAAGCATTGTGCTGACTGTAACCAAAAGAAGTTTGGTCTTTAACTGCTTGTATCCGCTGTCCTGCCGTTTTTTGCGTTTGCTTTTTATCCTGTTCATATGAAACCGTTCACTCAATCGTATATCCCACTCCCCAGATTGTTTTGATATATTTTGGACGCCGCGCAGGCTCATTCATTTTTTCACGCAGTCTTGCAATGTGCGTCATTACTGTATTATTATTGTCGAGATACTTTTCTCCCCAGACCGCCTCAAACAATTCCTCCGAAGATACAACCGTACCGCGCCTACTGCACAGATACCACAAGATTTCAAACTCAATCGGCGTCAGTGTAACATTTTTTCCGTTCAGCAGGCACTTATGCGTATTCTTTGATATCTGCAGTCCCCTGATGTCCAGCTCATTCTGCGGCGCCGTTTCCTTTCCGACATTATATCGGGTGTAGCGCCGCAGCTGGGTCCTGACCCTTGCAGTCACTTCCAGCGGATTAAACGGCTTGGTGATATAATCATCAGCGCCGAGCGTCAGCCCCATAATCTTGTCCCCATCCTCCGCCTTAGCCGTGAGCATGATGATTGGATAAAAATACCTCTCCCGGATTTTCCGGCAGATGCGGAAACCGTCAATGTCAGGCAGCATAATATCCAGTACCGCCAAATCCAGCTCAGTCTCCTCAATACAGCGCAGCGCGTCTGTGCCGTTGTAAAATTTGTAAACTGTGTACCCGTCATTTTTGAGGCAGACCTCGATTAAATCAGCTATTTCTTTCTCATCGTCGACTACCAGAACCTTCTCACCCATGATACTGCCTCCGACTGCGTAATTACTCAACCATTTTTTACAATTCCTACTGGTTTGCACTGCATCACCATTCTTTAAAGCGTATCTGTCAGATTTTCGATTTCTTCAATAATCTCCCCGATATACGCTATCGTGTCCAGCAGGGGCGCGTCGGTGGTGATGTCGATACCCGCGAGCCTGGCAAGTCCTGCCGGATCAAGCGTGCTGCCGGCGGCGAGCACTTTTTTCCAGTCCTCGACAGCGCACTGCCCTTCTTTCTCGATGCGTTTGCATACCTGTGTGGCAATGGTGAGTCCTGCGCTGTAGGTGTAGGAGTACAGTCCCATATAATAGTGCGGCTGACGCATCCATGTGTGGGCGGCGTCATCGGAAATCTCCACATCCGCACCCCAGAATGCCTGCAGCGTCTCCTTCATCAGACGGGTCAGGGTCTCGGCATTGACACTGCCGCCGGCATCCACAATTTTGTAGACCTCCCTCTGATAAGCTGCCTCCATCAGATGTGTGACGAAATTGTGATAGTATGTGTTGCCAATCATGCAGGACAGTACCCAGCGGCGGAAACGCGGGTCAGGATTCGTCTTTAACAGATAGTGTGCCATCAAAAGCTCGTTCATCGTCGAGGGCGCTTCCACAAAATAGGTGGAGACATCGGTGTCAAAGATGGACTGGCTGCTGTTGCAGGACTTGAAATGTCCGGCGTGTCCCAGCTCGTGCGCCAGCGTAAAAACATTTGACATACGCTCATTCCACGACAGTAAGATAAACGAGTTTTTCCCATAGGGGCTCGCGCAGAAACCGCCCGTCGACTTTCCCTGATTCTGCGCAAAGTCAATCCAGCGGTTACGGTACGCCTCCTGTATCATCGCCACATAGTCCTCGCCGAGTATGGAGAGTCCCTTTTCCACATACTCCCTCGATTCCTCTATGGTAACTTTGGGGTCGTATTCGGGGTCTACTGCAATTTTCAGGTCTGCAAATGTCATGCGGTCAAGCTTGTGTATCCTTTTTAACAGGCGGGCGTACCGGCGCATATGCGGCGCAAGCTTTTCCGTGATGAGATCAATCTGGCGGTCATAGAGCTCCCGCGTAACCTTTTGTCCGAACAAGAGACTGTCAAATACAGAGTCGAAGCCACGGAGCGCCGCAAGGGTCTTTTCCGTCTGTACCTGCGTGTTGTAGGCGGCTGCGGTCACATTTTCATACGCGCGTATTTTCCCAGAAAAAGCGGCAAAAGCGCTGCGGCGCACTGCGGTATTTTCCTCATATTCATAATTGTCTTCAAACAGGGAGTAGCCCAGCGGGTACTCTTTGCCATCCACTGTAAAAGCATCAAATTTCATGTCCGCAAGCTTTGCCATGTTGTAAATCTGGTAGGGTGCCTGAATCGTGCGGGACAGCGCTGCAAGGGCACGCTCTGTCTCGGGATGGAGCAGGTGTGGTTTTGTGCGCAGGATATTTTGCAGGTAATGTTTGTTCTCTGACGACAATGTCATTGCAGCCTGAATGACAGCATTGTCCTGCTCTGCGATCTCGTTGTCAATAAAGCTGAGACGGCTTAGGATTTCTGCCGTCATGCTGGCGATTTCCTCATTGCGTTCCTGATTGTGCGTATCGTAATAGTCAACAGAAACTGCCAAATCACAGTAATGTACAATCAGTGTAAGTAAACGGTTCACTTCGCGAAAGTCGTCGAGACATGCGTTGATGTGTTCCGCAGTGTCCAGCTTTCCTTTGTAATCCTGTACCATGCGTTCACAGATATGCTTTACTTTTTCCGCATCCTGATACATTTCCTCCTCCGCCGCATAAATTAATGATAAATCCCATGTCAGTCTGGTGGGAATGTCCTTGCGCAATTTTAATTCCTGATTCATTTTACATGTCCTCCTTTTACCGTTATTATAACAGACCTTTGCAAAAAATAACAGGGCGAAAAACAATCTTGTTTTCACCCTGCTGTTTGTAGGTTACTGTTCACACCTACACCAAGGTAGTGGGAATCGTGCGCCAAAATGCTTGCCTTTTAGCATTTTGTGTGCAAGATCTGTTATAATTCACACCTCAATAACTTATAAGCTGATGAAAACTCGCGTTGGTGTGAATTGTAACGTTTGTAGCAAGTCATCATCCATCCACCATTATTTTTTCTTCCTGCGCTTTTCCTGATACATCAGCGCATCAACTCTTTTGAGCAAATCCTCAAATTCAAGTTCCTCCGTATCGTCCGTGCTAAGGATGCCGAGACTTGCCGAGACAGTATAAGGGTTGCATGCCTTGCTGTTGTAGTCTTCGAGCCAGTTTTTCATTTTTTCCCGAATTACACTTATTTCATAGTCACCTTCCATGACAGCAAGCATCTCGTCACCGCCAAATCTGACACACAGTGCCCCCTCCGGACAGCTGCTTTTCAGTGCGATTGCCACAGTATGAATCGCGTTGTCCCCCGCTGCATGTCCATAGTTGTCATTGATGCCCTTTAGTCCATCCAGATCTGCCAGAACGACAGTGACAATGCCCTCCTTTTCCCTTACACGTTTTGTCAGTTTCTCGAACTCGCGGTTGAATCCAAGACGGTTGTACAGTCCGGTCAGCGAATCATGAATGTAAATATGTTCAATCCGCTTTGCCAGGTAATTCTGGTACCGCTTGTTCAGCAGCCCGCCGATACCCATGTTAACGGCAGTCACAATCTGCGGAATTTTGGTGTAATCCGTGCTGTCACAACTCTTGTAACAAAAACAGACATATCCAAAAGTTACATTCATAAAGTCAAGTTCCATAAATATCAGCGGATACCTCCGTTCCAAAAGTTCATCAAGATTCGGAATAATACCCTTGCGTGCAAATTTCATTGGGACGAACGGCTTTGGAGCCTCTGCATTATATAAAATATACATCTCATCATCAAAGCTGTCCTGATGCATTGTCATCGGATCAACGGAATTATCTGTACACCACTGGTTCAGGTAACAGCACATATGGTTCATTACGCGATGCCCCATCATAGCCGGAACCTCCTCTATATGCCTGCATCCCTGCATGTCCTCGGCAATCTGGGTCAGCACTTGATTATCATCCTGATACCTGTAGAACCTGCTGTTTAACTGGCTGAAGCTGTTTAGTATGTCAATCTTTGAATCATACGTACAGCCACAGGACTCCGAAAGCATAAGCCTCGGCTGCGCGTAGTAGTCTCCTGCCGGTGTTCCCTTCCGAATCAGATCAATAACAATACCAGCAAGTTCCCTAAAGTCACAGCAGCATGTCGTGATTCGCGGCTGTGTCATGTGTATCTCCTCAATTCCGTCAAAGCCTGTTATGATGATGTCCTCTGGTATGCGGTATCCGTTCTTTATCAGGACTGCCGCAACATTGATTGCCATAACGTCATTGGCACAGATTATTGCCTCTGGCACATGACCGTTTTCAATAAGGCGAAGGGTTGCCTTGATAGTGGGCCGTGCCCAAAAATCACCATAGCTAACCATACGCTCCCTGTCAAAGCCAATCCCGTATTCTTCCAAAACCCTTTCAAACACCTTGATACGTTCCTCTGAAAACTGATTCCCGCGGTTTCCTGCCATAAAGTGCAGCTTTTGGGGGTTATGTTCAGTCACCACATGCCTGACAATCTTTTCAATACCCGCCCTGTAATCAAACCGCACATTGGTACAGCCATCGCATTGCCCGTCAACTATGATTATTGGTACCCCCGCCGCTTTCGCATTATGTATGATATGTTCTGTCACTGTCCGGCTTTTTATTTTCTCATCCATGATAACAACTGTGTCAACGATAGAATAATCTATCAAATTAAAAACCAGAGTCTCCGAATCCCTGACATTGTCGCACCATCCCATATCAGTGCTCATATGATAGAGAAAAATCCTATATCCATGCTTGCAGAGCACATCGTTGAGCTCTGAGATAAAACAAATATTTGAGGCATCCTGAATCGCTGACAGGCACAGCGCTATAATCTTATAACCTTTAAGCATCCTTGTCTCCTCACCCTCTATATCCTGAAAATAAAAAGCCTGTTTGGTATCTGTTACCGGAAGCCGGAGGCGCAGCGGTTCCTATTCGCCTGATACCGGAGCTGTTTCTTCCAATGTGATATTGTCAATCACGACGCTGTGCCTTTCGGATATCTGCTTTCCGCCAACAGCGCCCATTGAAATACTGAGTATCGTGCCGGGGTCTGTGTCGTATTTCATCTCAAACACAATAGCAAAATTCTGGTAGTCTCTTGTCACCTCTGCCATCTGCTCGCCAGAATATGCTGTCCAATCCTCAGCGCCGCTGACATCCTTGTGCTCTGACCCGTCTTTCTGCAGCGCATACATGATTGTCCTGTCTTTTGTTGCCTTGGCGTCAAATGCAAGCTTATACCACTTGCCCTTCTCAAGCCTAATGTCATTCTGCTTTAACTGGATATGCCACCCCTCTGAACCGGTGTCTGCAATGTCCATCGAGAACGCATTGTCCTCATTTAGCGCATCTACGATATAATCAGAAACCTTCGCCGCATCGTGCACATATACCTCATACCCTGTCATTCCGCTTGAAAAATCACCGTTCACAAGGATGCTGTCCTCGCGGATACGCACATTGTCGATATAGACCGCCCCTGCCATTCCAAGCAGGAAACGAAGCTCTGTGTCTTTTAAGCCCTGTGGTGTCTCAAACTCATATTTAAAAGCCGTTTTATCTGTCGTCAATTTACTGTCAAAAATCTGCCCGGCGATAGCTGTCTGTATCGTACCCGCCTTATCCGCATAAGCGTCAAAGCTCAAGACAAACTTCTTTCCCCCCGTAACTGCTATCGGTTTCTGGCTTACGACTACCTGCTCCAAGGAAGATACCGTCTCCGGAACAGTCACCCTCAGTTCACGTTCTTTGTCATCCGTGACGGCAACCGTTGCTTCCCCGCACTGTGTAATATCCCAGTCCCAGTATGCAAGCCGCCGTCTGTCCGGATCATTTCCTTCGTTAAATTCTCCGTTATATACATAATTACCATCTGGCAGTACGCCCTTTTCTTCCTGTGCCGCCTCACCCGCCTTTTCCAGTCGGACATTGCTGACATGGACTGACGCTATCGAACCCTGGTTTCCAAGATTAAACTCAATTCTGCCGTTTGCATCACTGTCCCCAGTCATATCAAAAACGTGCTCATATGACTGCCTCTCTGTCGTCAGCTCTACTGTCGTGTCTGCAAGATAGCGTATATATCCCTTGTCAGGCGCAGTCACATTCGTAACCATAGTGCGCGCCTCATCTGCATAGGCATCATACATCAGCTTATACCTTGCGCCCTTCTCCATCGGCATATCCGCCTGAACGATCTGCACCCCGTAGTTGACTGTGCCCGCACTCTCTGACATGATATGCAGTGTATTTTCGGAAATCTCTGTCTCCCCCCTGCCGCCTTCTGCCAGGAGCAGCCGCCAGTGCGAATTTTCCTTAGTCATGTCCTCTGCTTGTGAGAAATCGCCGTTTATGACAAAGTTTCCTGTTTCATCAGGTTCTCCAAGGCTCACCTCGTTTACCGGCTTACTTACATTAGTGTCATAGCTTTCCTTCTCATATACCCGCACATAATCAATGACAAACTGTGCATTTTCGGCAAACACGTCGTCATCGTCAGGATATCCTACCCAGCTGCCGCCCACTGCAAGGTTCAGTATCATGTAAAACGTCTGGTCATACGGTGCTGGATAAGCCACCTCGCCAAAACCATCTTTTTTCGAAAACCAGTCATTGAATGTCCCAATCAGCCTGCCGTCAACATAGAAACGAAATTCGCCCGGATCCCACTCACACGCAAATACATGAAAATCCTCACCAAAATTTTTCTCCCCTGTCTCTACTTTATAAGATGTCTGTGCCTGTGTATGCGGCTCTCCAAAATGGAGTGTACTATATGTTGTAGTGAGTTCGCTGCCATGCACCTCCATGATGTCTATCTCACCGCACTTTGGCCACTGTCCGTAGTAGCTCTCATCTGTCGGCATCATCCAAAATGCAGGCAAAAATCCTTTGCCACTAGGCACCTTTGCCCTTGCCTCAAATCTTCCATACTGAAAGTCATGCTTGCCCTGCGTGTTGACCCTTCCTGATGTGTAATACGGCTTGCCGTCAACAATTTCCTTAAGCGCCTGAATATAAA
Organism: Lachnospiraceae bacterium; assembly: GCA_029068555.1. GTDB lineage: Bacteria > Bacillota > Clostridia > Lachnospirales > Lachnospiraceae > COE1. The sequence continues at coordinate 63,101 of JAIECJ010000149.1, read as the reverse complement.
GCTTTCCGTCTTTCACATAAGTATTTTTCTCCGAATCCACATACTCCTGCAGTTCGGCATTCACCCATCCTGGTTCATGGTACTCATAGTTCCAGTCGTCTGTATTCAGCCTATCACCCTCAAACTCGTCTTCCCAGATAAGCTTGTAGATATGCTCGCCCTTGCTTTTCACCGGAATACTTCTGGTATTTTCCGCGCCACAGCGGCTGCATACCTGATTTTCCAATCCCTCTGAGTTTTCTGTTGCTTCTGTTCCCACTGTCCATCCTCCAAATTCATGCCCGTCGGCACATTCATTTTTGCCTTGTTCTTCTGCTGTATCTGTTGCTGCACCTTTGGCAGAACTGTAGGGAGGCTCGCTTGGGGTTGTTGTCCCGCAGCCTCCCGCAGTCAATGCCAGAACGAGTGCCACAGACAGCAGTTTTCCTGCTTTTGGTCTCTTTTTCACCTGTGTTCTCCTCTTGATTCAGGCAGACATTTTTTCGCTTTTTCGTGTTTCCACCGCATCTGTCAGTTCCGCGATTCCTTGTTTTTGATGGAACCTGTTTATTCTGAATCCTCTGTTTCCTCTGTTTCAATGGATTCTGTTTCTTTTGATTCCTCGGTTTCGGTCGATTCGATCTCGTCTGATTCCTCAGTCTTATTAGACTGGGTCTCGTCTGATTCCTCGGTTTCAGCCGATTGCGGCTCATCTGACTCCTGCCCGGCAGTCTTCTGCTCCTCATACTCTGATTCTGCATTTTTGTTGTCATCAGCGGCAGCTTCTGGTTCAGGTTCGTCACCTCCGGCCGGCGGCGCTATTTCCGTATCCTCGTCTGCCACTTCATCCGCCGCTGTATCATCATCAACCTTCGTAATGCTGATAGCCGAAATCTCAATCGCATGTGCTTCCAGCTCTGTCTCTCCAAGCTTGCCCATAGATATCTGGAATGCAACTGTTCCTTCTGTATAATTTTCTCCCAGTGTCATAATCTGGCTGAATGATTTCAGCTTATTTCTGGTCAGGTCAATGTCTGCTCCGGCGCACCATGCATCGCCTGTTCCCATAATTGCGACTCTTACCTGTCTGTCCACCGAGGAAGCTATCTTAAAGTTTACTTTATATTTTGCTCCCTTTTCCATCGCCAGACCCTCCTGCTTGAGCTGGATATTCCAGTCTGCTGTTCCGGTGTTGGTGATTTCGTACCGCGCCTTATTTCCCGTAAACGCTGTTTTCGCAGATGCGGCATTATCCACATAATCCGTCCATGGTTCCTTACCGTCTGCAAAATCCCCGTTCTTTATCAGATTTTCCGGAGTCGTCGGCTGCGGCTCCTCTGGTTCAGGTTCGTCACCTCCGGCCGGCGGCGCTATTTCCGTATCCTCGTCTGCCACTTCATCTGCCGCTGCATCATCATCAACCTTCGTAATGCTGATAGCCGAAATCTCAATCGCATGTGCTTCCAGCTCTGTCTCTCCAAGCTTGCCCATAGATATCTGGAATGCAACTGTTCCTTCTGTATAATTTTCTCCCAGTGTCATAATCTGGCTGAATGATTTCAGCTTATTTCTGGTCAGGTCAATGTCTGCTCCGGCGCACCATGCATCGCCTGTTCCCATAATTGCGACTCTTACCTGTCTGTCCACCGAGGAAGCTATCTTAAAGTTTACTTTATATTTTGCTCCCTTTTCCATCGCCAGACCCTCCTGCTTGAGCTGGATATTCCAGTCTGCTGTTCCGGTGTTGGTGATTTCGTACCGCGCCTTATTTCCCGTAAACGCTGTTTTCGCAGATGCGGCATTATCCACATAATCCGTCCATGGTTCCTTACCGTCTGCAAAATCCCCGTTCTTTATCAGGTTTGTTTCAGTTGGATCTTCCGGTGTCTCTGAATCTCCGCTCATTTTTATGACACTGATGTCATCAATTTCGATGATAGATACCGGTGTGTCTTTCCCCTCAATCTTGCCCATAGAGATTGCAAATGTAATCTCACTGCTTGTGTCAAGATCTTCTCCTACCGTCATCTCATAATCTACTTCTTTTATTACATCTGCATCCAGTTGAAGATCCTCTCCGCCATACCATGCATACTGCGGCGTCATGAAGGAATACTTAACTGTCCTTGCAGCCGTAGACTTTATCTTCATCTTAACCTGATATTTTGCACCTTTTTCCAGCTGCAAAAGTTCTTCGTGCCGAAGCTTAATATCCCAGTCATTTTCGCCAACATCCGCAATGTCGAACACTGCCTTTTCATCTGCAAAACTTACTTGTGCTGCGGCTGTTCCTCCTATTTCTTTTACCCAGTGTTCTTCACCTGCCGCAAAGTCACCGTTTGCAATCAGGTTCTTACCTGTCTCTACAGGCGGTTCTTCCTGTGGTTCTGTCTCTTCCAGACTAATATTATCAATTACCACTGTGTGTTTTTGAGATATTTGATTTCCGCCGACAGCGCCCATAGATATACTAAGGACTGTATTCGGATCTGTGTCATAGCTCATTTTGAACACTCTTTCAAATCTCTGGAATTCTGCGGTCAATGCTGCCTTTGGCTGTCCGGAGTAAGGCGTCCAGTTATCGTCGCTTGTGCCGTCTCTCTGCAGCGCATACATAATCTCCCTGTCTACGGTTGACTTGGCGTCAAACGAAAGCTTATACCATTTATCCTTTTCGAGCTGAATGCCGCTCTGTTTTAACTGAATATACCAATCCTGATCACCAGTGTCAGCGATATCCATGGATAATGCATCCTTTTCATTAAGAGAGTCCACAATATAATCCGGAACCTTTGCCGCATCATTCACGTACACCTCATAGCCCAGTAATCCGTTGGAAAAATCTCCGTTAACAATCATGCAGTCTTCCCGGACACACACATTGTCAATATATGTCGTGCCTGGAGTTCCAAGCAGGAAACAGATTGCACTTCCGTTTAAATCTGCGGGTGTCTCAAACTCATATTTGTAACCCGTCTTACCTGTCGTCAAGTCACTCGCAAAAGTTTTTCCTGCCACTGTAGTCTGTATCGTCTTATCCCTGTCCGCATAGGCGTCAAAGCTAAGAATGTATTTCTTCCCGCCAGCAATCGCAATGTCCTCCTGATATACAGTTACCTTATCGAGACCCTTCACGGATTCCGGCACAACGACCTTTAATTCGCGTATGCTGTCATTTGTGACAGATACACTTGTGCCTTTGCACTGTCTGGTATCCCAGTCCCAATACGCAAGGCGTAGTCTGCCCGGCTCATTGCCCTCATTAAACTGCCCGTTATAAACATAATTGCCATCCGGCAGTACGCCTTTTTCCTCTTTCTCGGCATCGCCTTCCTTTGCCAGCCGCACATTGCTGATGTGGACTTTCGCAACAGACCCTTGATTTCCAAGATTAAATTCTACCCTGCCATTTGCATCACTGTCTCCAGTCATATCAAAAATGTGCTCATACGACTGCTTTTCTGTCGTCAGATTGACAGTTGCATCGTTCAGATAACGGATATATCCCCTGTCGGGAGCCGATATCCCTGTAATCATCGTGCGTGCTTCGTCCGCATATGCATCGTAGGTCAGTTTATACTTGGCGCCGTTCTCCATCGGCAGATTTGCCTGTACAACCTGCACACCATAATTCACTGTTCCTGCATTTGTTGATGTAATATGCAGCGCATTATCCGAAATCTCTGCTGTGGCAGCTCCGCCATTGGCAAGAAGCAGCTGCCAGTTCGCATCCTCTCTGGTCAAGTCTTCTGCTTTTGCAAAATCACCATTGATAATATAATTTCCTGTCTCGTCCGGATCTCTGAGCATCACCTCGTTTTCCGGCTTGTCAACATCCGTATCATAGCTGTCTTTCTGATATACCCTGACGTAATCAATGACAAACTGGGCATTTTCTTCAAATACATCATTATCGTCCGGATATCCTACCCAGCTGCCGCCGACAGCCAAGTTCAGTATCATATAAAACGGCTGGTCATATGGCGCAGGATAAGCAACTTTCCCAAATCCTGTTTTTTGGGTAAACCAGTCATTCACTGTATAAAACAGTATGTCATCCACATAGAATCGAAACTCGCCCGGATCCCATTCACAGGCAAATACATGAAAATCTTCCCCAAAATTTGTCTGCCCCTCCGGCAGTGTATAGCTCCCCTGCTTCTGCGTATGCGGTTCCCCGAAATGAAGGGTTCCGTATGTCGTGGAAAGCGCGCTTCCATGAACCTCCATCACGTCAATCTCTCCGCACTTCGGCCACTGTCCATAGTAACCTTCGTCTTCCGGCATCATCCAGAAAGCAGGTAAAAATCCCTTTCCGCTTGGAACCTTAGCGCTTACTTCAAATCTTCCATACTGGTAATTTTTCTTTCCCTTTGTGTTGATTCTTCCTGATGTATAGTATGCCTTGCCGTCTTTCACTTCCTTGAGTGCCTGGATATAAAGCTTGCCATCCTTTACATAAGTGTTTTTGTCAGAATCGACATACGCCTGCAGCTCAGCATTCACCCAGCCAGGATCATGGATTTCATAATTCCAGACACTGGTATCAAGCTTGTCGCCTTTAAAATCATCTTCCCACACAAGCTTATATGCATCTGCAGCTTCCGTCTTGTTTTTCACAGGAATGCTTCTGGTATTTTCCGCACCGCACCTGCTGCACACCTGCTTTTCCAGACCTGCTGCATTCTCTGTCGCCTTGGCTTCCACAGTCCATCTTCCGAACTTATGACCCAGAGGCAGTGTGACCTGCTGTTCCTTTCCGCCGCATTTTTTGCAGACAGATGTGGTCAGACCGCTCTCTTCACAATCAGCTTCCCTGTCATCCTTTTCCCTGTCCACCTCTGTCACAGGCTCCCACTCATGTTCCGTACAGTCTGTTACTGTCACCTGACATTTTCTGGTCACATTATTTGCCTTCACTTCGATATATGCCGTTCCGTTCTTTTTGCCTGTAATATTTCCTTTACTATCCACTGTTACAACTTTTGTATCTGTTGACTTGTACTTCACAGACTGGTCTGCTCCGACTATGTCAACATCTATTCTATCTTTCTTTCCGATATTCAACAAGTAATAATTCTTTTCCGGAATGACTCTTGTTTCCCTTACCCGTATCCAGCATTTTGCCGTCACACCGTTTGCAGTGGCAGTAATCAGTGTTCTCCCATCAACCGCATCATTACCGGAAGGTATCGTTACTTTTCCCTTTTCCGATACAACTGCCACGTTTTTATTACTGCTGTTCCAGGCAACCTTTTTGTTTGCTCCATCCACCACAGCCTTCAGTGTAACTGTGTTTCCTTTGCCCTTCGTGTAAAGCGTATATTCGCTCTGGTTCAGGGTTATCGTAGGATCAAACGCCTTCACAGTTACCATCACAGTGTCTTTGACACCGTTTGCCTCTGCGGTAATCGTTGCTGTTCCTTCCTTTTTCGCTGTAATTTTTCCCTTGCTCACCGAGGCCACTTTAGTGTCTGAGCTTGTCCATTTGACCGCATTTTTCCGTCCGGTTACGCGAAAGTCAACTGTATATGTTCTGGCAGCCCCCTTTGTCTTCAAATGAACAACATTCTCTTTTATATCAATAGCTGTATCTATTACTTCCACCTTACAGGTATCTTTTTTTCCGCTGCACTCTGCAGTTATGACTGCGGTTCCTACGCCCTTTGCCGTAACTAGTCCGTTTTGAACGACAGCAATATTCTCGTCGCTGCTGCTCCATTGCACGGTATCCGTTTTTGCAGCATTTGTTTTCAGCTGTTTTGTCTCATACTGCGTTGTCTCGGGAGTTGATCCTGTCGCATAAAGCCGCACCTGTTCCTCATCAATAGAAATCAGCCCTTCTTCCACGATAACAAGGCATCCCTTTTGAACGCCGTTTGCCGAAGCCGTAACCCATGTCAATCCTGTTTTCTTTCCGGTTACCTTACCTCCGCTCACTGTCGCAACCTTTGTGTTGTTGCTTTTCCATGTTATTTTCTGGTTCGCACCAACAACTGTCGGCACAAGCTTTACCGAACTTCCTGTGCCTTTCGTGCTCAGCCGCATAACATCCATGTTCAGCGTAATGTTCGTCTCTTTCACCGCAATTATACATTTGGCTTCCTGTCCGTTTGCAGCGGCAGTGATCACTACATTTCCCGCGCCTTTTGCAGTCACAAGACCATTTTGGTTCACAACGGCAATCTTCTTATCGCTGCTGCTCCATTCCACCGCCTTGTCAGCGCCCTTCACATTTGCTTTTAGTTGAACTGTCTCTCCTCTAAGTTCATTTTTCTTCCCACTTGCAGAAGGCGCACAATATATTGTCGCAGCTGCTTTATTCAGCTTAATACTTGGCTCCACTACTGTGACAACGCATGTCTCACGCGGAAAACCAACTCCCGATGAGATAATCGCTTTCCCTTTTCTAATCGCTGTCACGACACCGGTTTCTCCCACCTGATCTACCGCTGCCACATTTTCATTCCATGAAACCCACTTTGTTTTCTTATTTTCCGGCAGATTCTCAATCTGAAGCTCCAACTTATCCTCGTCTCCGATATTTACTGTATAACTGTCAAAATTGATGGAGAAGATGTTTTCCGCCGATACGGCAATACTCCCTGCAAAAAGCGTGAGCATAACTGCCAGCATCAATCCCTTTATTGACCTATGTACTTTCTTTTTCACCCGCATCTTCCTTTCTTACTGATTCATTTTAGGAACTGCTGCAGCTCCTTATTACAAGTTACCTCGTAACTATTCAGTAAATTTACATTTTCTTACGGTCAGCGCAGTAAATGCGCAGACCTACTGAACAGTTACGTTACCTCTATGAAATATGTCTCGTTTTTCCACCTCCTGTCTCTCTGTGCAAAAATCTATACCTTGAAAGTCTTAATCTGCGTCTCCAGTTCTTCTGCAGAAGTTGTAAGTTCCTCTGATTCCCTTGCCACAGTCTCGCTATTTGCCATCAGTCCGTCCGCCTGCTCAACCAACACATCCGAAGACCGGAGTATCTCCTCAGAGCTTGCCGCCTGCTCCTCCGAAATTGCAGCTACATTCCGGGCAACATCCTCTACCTTGTCAACCTTATGCATCATATTCTGAACCAGTCCGCCGACTGCCATGATGTTCTCAAAAATAGTGTCAAAGGTCACCACTGCGTTCCCAATCAGGGCACTGCTGCCACTGATACTTTCAACACTGCTGTTTGCCTGTGTGATGACATCACTGATTAATGTCTGTATCTCCAAAACAAGCTTGTCAATATTCTGTACAGACTCCATGCATGTCTGTGCAAGCTTTGCAATTTCCGACGCCACCACCGCAAACCCTCTCCCGGCTTCACCGGCACGCGCCGCCTCGATGGATGCATTCAGTGACAGCAGGTTTGTCTCATCTGCAATCTCACCGATTACCTGTGTAATATCAGTTATCTCGCCTGACACATTCCCGACTTCATCAATTGCCTGCTGCAGCTTTCTAACAGAGCTGTCAATACGCTGCATCGCTGTCCCCACATCCTGCATGACTACTTTTCCTTCCTTGGAAATGGCAACCGTTTTAGACATCTTGTCGCTCATTCCATTTCCGTCTTGTTTTGTCTCTGCCACAAACGCAGCCAGTGTCGTCGCACTCTGGGCTATTTCACCGACAGACAGCGAAAGCTGCTCAACTGTCGCATTCAGGTTTTTCATCGACTGATTCTGCTTTTTGGAAGCATCAAACATATGAACTGATACATCCTTGCTGCCATCTGCCTGGTCATGCAGTTTATGCGACACATTATCTATAGAAAGAATCATGGTGCGCATTGTGACAATAAATTTCTCGACACAGCGGCTCATCACACCGATTTCGTCATTGTTCTTTGGAGCCTTGTACACTGCGAAGTCTCCCTCGGTCATGTTTTTAATAACCTCGGTAAGTTTCTTCACCGGACTAATTACAACGTGGACAATCCTTTCAATTAATACAGTCAACGCCAGTATTGATATGACACTGAAAGCAATCATAATTATCCTGATGCCGTTAAGGTCATGATATACCGTTTCTGCCGGAACATAGGAAACCAGCACCCAGTCCGTACCAGCTATCTCCTGAAATACTGTAATGTTTCCGTCCATTTCCACCAAATCTGTCTCGTCCGCTAAAATTTTTTCCTCCACATTCTTCATAAAACTGCTGCCTAGCCCGTCTAACTTTTTGGAAATCAAATCGTTGTCACGCGACGCCAGTATAGTGCAGTCATTGGCATTTACAAGAAGTGATTCCGCCTCTTTCATTTTCACAAAGCTATTGACATAAACACTGACCTTATCCAGTGACAAATCCATAGAAATGACACGAATGTCATTTAACTCTGTACGCAGCATACCGCACACACTGATGACTGGTTTTCCTTCCTCGTTAGTATATGCATCCGTAAATCCAACATTTACCCTTGTCAGACCATCCTTGAACCACTCTGTCTGCTTCACATCGACATTGGGCGAATCCCCATTGTCCCCTTTCTCAGACGGCTGTGACGTCATTTTGATTGACACATTGCTGATTTTCACACCCGCAGTCGATCCAGCCGCACCCAGATTAAACTCCATACGCCCGTTTGCATCATCATAGTCTGTCATGGTAAACTCATAGGTAAATGTCTGCTTTTCCGTTGTGAGATCCACAACAGTGTCTGCGAGATAGCGCTGGTAATCTCTGTCCGGCGCCGTGACGCTGACTTTTATCGTTCTTGCCTCGTCCGCATAAGCATCAAAGCGCACCTGATAGACTGCATCCTTTTTCAGTGGTACATTCGGCTGTACATACTGTACGCTATAGTCCACTGTCCCCTCGTTCAAAATGTCAATAACCGTTTCGCCGTCCTTTATCTGCGCCTGCGCATCACCCTCCAATGCTGTAAAAAACATCCAGTCCGCATCGTCTTCCAGACTTTCACCAATCGAAAAATCCCCATTGTTGAGATAGTTTCCGTCCGCGCCTGCCGCACGCAGCTCGACACTCTTTACGGGCTTTGCCCTGAAAACTGTTCCCCTCATATCAGCCACATAAAATCCATCCGTGTAATTGCTGTCGTAGTCATAATATGAATCCAGAAAATCCTGCATCTGCTTCTCATCCAAGCCCATCTGCTCAATCGCCTGCTTTGCGACACTTATTGATACGAGATTCTGGTTCAGCCATGCCTCTATCGCAGCTGCCTGGCTCTCCACCGACGTCTGCAAAAGATTATGGGCGTCTGCCTTGATGACATTTTTGGATACATAGTAGGATAACCCTGTCAGAACAAGCATAATTACAACAATGACCGGCAGGATAATTCCAAGCAGCTTTATCTTTATGGAAATGATTTTGTTTGCCTTTGTCATTTTAATTCCTCCGCATCTTCATGTTTGGTATTTATTGATATTGCGCCACATTGCTGCCGTCTACCTTTTCAAAGGGGATCAGAATATACTTTCCGTCTTCCGACGCCCCCTCCATGTCTGCAACTGACTCGCCGGATGCAAGCCTTTTTGCCGCCTCAACCGCAGATGAAATCTGGTCGGAGGTCGGCTGGTATACCGTAAAATCCATCCTGCCCTCTGCAATCGCCTGACAGCCCCCCGAAGATGCATCCACGCCCAGAAACAAAACCGAACCCGTGTCCATCCCCGCCTTTTCAAATGCTGCCACAGCGCCAAGCGCCATATCATCATTGTTCGCCGCCACACAGTCAACCGGCTGTCCTGTCTTTAAAAACAGCTCTATAAGATCCTGCGCCTTTTCATTATTCCAGTCCGCATGATCCTCAAAGACATAATTAACCTTCTTACCACTCGCTTTCAACGTCTGCTTTAACCCTTTCGTCCTGCCGATTGCACCTGATGCGTCCTTTGGACCTTTAAGTATCACAATATTGATTTCCTCTCTCTGACGGAACTGCTCTAGTATATATTCTGCCTGGTACTGCCCTGCCATAAACTCATCCGATGCCACATAGACATAACGATCCTTTTCAAGCGCCCCATCCTCCGGCGCATTATTGATAAATACAATCGGAGTGTCACCTGCTGCTGCCTTTATCTCCGTCACAGTCTCCGGTGAAACCAACCCGCACAGCAGCACATCACACGCACCTGCAACAGCGCTTTTTATCTGGGCATCCTGTGTCTCCACAGACTTTTCAGCATACCCCACATCGAATGAAGCGCCTTTCAAATCGGCTTGTTCCTGCAGTTGGCTTGCCCAGCCCTCATAATAATCACCGCTTTCGATTGCTGCATAAAATATTTTTGCGCTGTTCGCTGCCGCATCCCTACTGCCGCACCCACTTCCAAACAGGCCAAGCACTGCTGCTGTCAGAAGTATCACTCCATTCTTCCTCTTCATAGTATTCCTCCATCCTTGTCAAATCCTGCAAACTTAGGCACAGGCACACATCTGCCGTGTAAAATTTTGAAAGAAGCCCCAACAGCCGAAACTATTGGGGCATCTATCCTCATACCGATATTTTATAAATGTCATTTTTCTTATTACAAGCCAACCGCTCCACCTGCAATAAACTTTACTTATCCCTTGACACCGCCAAGCGTCACGCCCGCGATAATGTATTTTGAGAGAATCAGGTACACAAGAATAATCGGAACAATTGCAACCATAATCATCATGTATATTTTTCCCATATCACGGTTCATGTAATCAGCGCCTCGAAGGAGTGCGATCAGGATTGGCACTGTCATCTTATCCTTTGACTGGATAACCAGTGCGGGAACAAAATAATTGTTCCACGAACCTACAAATGTAAAGATTGCCTGTACCGCCATCGCTGGTTTCATAATTGGAAGGACAATCTGGTTAAAAGTACGAAACTCCTTTGAACCGTCGATTCTCGCCGCCTCGACCAGTGAGAGCGGGAGAGAGGACTGCAAATAACTGTACATAAAATAAAACACAGACGGTGACGCGATTGACGGAATAATCAGCGGAAGCAGGGAATCATACATCCCCATGTTTGTAACCAGACGCAGAAAGCCCATTGCCGTAACCTGTGTCGGCATCACAAGGATTGCCATAATGAATGTAAACGCAACCTTCTTTAACTTGAAGTCATATGCATAAAGTCCATATGCAGTCAACGCCGAAAAATAAGTACAGATTGCCGCGGAACTGCCAGAAACAATCAGACTGTTTATGATGCCGCGCACCATCGGAAAGGTTCCGTCATTTGCTACGTTGTTAAAATTTGTCAGCAAATGACCGCCGGGCAGCGCAGAAAAACCTCTCTGCAAATCTGCATGGGAACGTGTCGAATTGACAAGCAGAATATAGAAGAAAAACAAGCACATAAACGACAGAATGACAAGCAGAACATGTGCGAATACAGTACGAAAACTATTATATCCTTTTGATTTCATAATCTTATCTCCTTCCCGCCTTTTTCCTCTTTTTCGCTGCTGCCCTTGAACCGTCCGGATCATCATCGTTTGTTATCCGATATACGATAAAGCAAAGGATGCCGCTCACAATGAACAGGTAAACAGACAGGGCACCCGCCATGCCATAGTTTTTGCTCTTTAAGTGATTGTTGAGGAACATAATCAGTGTCGTTGATGTACGGTCCGGGCTCCCCTGACCGTTCGTCAAAATCTGAGGTACATCAAACATCTGGAGACCGCCGATAATGGATGTAATCAGTGTATAGGCAAGAATCGGACGAATCAGCGGAAGGGTTATACGGAAAAACCGCTGTATGCTGTTACAGCCGTCTATTTCAGATGCCTCAAAGATATCAGGGCTGATACCCATGATTGCAGCCATCAGCATGATTGTCGTATTCCCAAACCACATCAGGAAGTTCATCACACCGACCAAAGCCCTTGTTCCAAATACTGTTCCCATAAAATCAATCGGACTGTCTATCATTCCCAATGACAACAGAATGGAATTGACTGGTCCCTTGTTTGAAAACAATGTAAAGAACAACATCGCAAATGCAGATGCCATGATTAAGTTGGGCAGGTAAATAACAACCTTGAAAAACTGCTGTCCACGGATTTTCAGCCGGGCATCCACAAACCATGAGGCAAGCAGCAGCGCGATGACAATCTGCGGAACAAAACCGATAAGCCACAGAATCAGGGTATTTCCTGCATATTTGAGCATATCTGATTGCAACAGGCTGACATAATTGTCCATTCCGATAAAATTAGGACCGATTTGTTTAAGCCCCGAACGATAATACTCAAAAAAACTGTATCGAATTGTGTCTACCAAAGGAATCAGCGAAAAAATAAAGAAACTTACAAAAAATGGAAGGATGAAAATATATCCCCATTTTGAATAATCTATCTTTTTACGTTTTTGTTTCATAAGCTACCATTCCCCTCTTTCTAATACTGCGGTGCACTTATGCACCGCAGCCAATGGTTTTATGATGTCACTTTATTTTGATTACTTTATACTGCCATATATGATTTGCTTTTATTATAATCACTCCGGCCACTGAACCGCTGTGATTTCAGGATAACGCTCCATGATAGCTGTCTCGAAGTTTGCCTTTGCCTTATCGAAGTCAATCTGATCCTGCAAATAATCACCAAACGTATTCTGAATCAACTCTACACAGCCCTGGTCATATGCTGACAGCGGAGCCATCTGGATCGTGTCTGCACCCGGTGTGAAGTATGTATACGGATTCTGTCCGCCAAGGAAGTCAGATGCAAATGTGTCATCCGTTGCTGCTGCTTCCATAACAGTTTTTGCATTGGTAAAATCCGCATAATCTTTTGAAATCTTTGTCAGGTTGTCCTTGTCAGCTGTCAGTGCGAGAAGAATGTCCTTTACGTGTGACGGATTATCTGTGCCCTCCGCTGCAAGAACAAATGTTCCGCCCCAATTGTATGATAAAGGTGCATTTGTGACAGCCCATGAGCCTTCCTCACCGTCCCAATTCGGCTTCAGCTGTGTATCAATTCCCCATGCCGGAAACAGGAATGCAAATACCTTAGAGCTTGAGCTCATTGCTGTAAACCAATCAGAATTCCACTGTCCCTTTACTGTGGGATCGAAATAACCTGCATCTTTCCATTCCTTGGAATCAGCTACCCAGTCCATAAGCTTCTGGTCAACCTTAACCACCGTTTCACCTGGTGCAACCCATGCCTCTGACATGCTGTTGCTGTATGTCCGGAACGTATCTGCATAGCTTGAGAATGCATAATAGCCCTTTGCCTTAAGTTCCTCCGCAGTTTCCTTCATGGTTGCCCAATCCTTGGTTTTCTCACCAATCTCTGCCGGGTCATCCGTACCGAAAACTTCTTTTGCAATATCGCGCCGATATACCAATACACCTGGGCATGCCTGCCATGTAGAAGCTCTCATTACACCATTCTGGTCACTGGCAACTGTCTTTGTAAACTCAAACTGATCTCCCAGATCTGTAACCGGATTAATCCCCAGAGACTCAAGTGTCATCGCGGCATCAATGTCTGCATCCGTGTATTTTACAATGTAGTCCATCTCAGCTGCAAAAATATCTACTTTATCGTTGTCTGATGCAGTCAGCTGATTGCTAAGCGCCTCATCGAGCTTATCCTGGTATACACCATCCTGATTCGGATTGATAATCCAGCGGATTTCGGTTCCATCCTTTAAAGTAGATGATGTTCCATCCTCAGATGTACTCTCAATTTCAGGATAAACTGCTGTAATACGGGTCCGAAGTTCGTCATTGAAGCTGTAGATATTGATAACCTGACCTTCTGCGGCTGCGGCCGTGTCCCCGTCCTCTGGCGCTGCTGTTGTGTCAGCCGGTTCCTGTGCCGTGTCCACAGTGTCACTATTTACCGCTGCTGCATTGTCCTGTTTCGCTTCTGGTGTGCTGCTGTTTCCACTGCATCCTGTAAGCGCTGTCATAAGCATAGACGCTGCCAAAAGACTGCTGATTATTTTTCTTTTCATTTTGATATCCTCCCTTGCATTATTCTTTTGCTGTGTAACAGAACTGTTACATTTCACTTACAATTAGCATTATAGAGCACTGTTTCTTTTTCTTATATAAAATCAGTTGTAAAAATATCAAAATCATGACATAATTATAATTATGTTAAAAAATGAAGAAAAAACAATTAAATTTTTTGTTAAGAAAGAGGTAGCTATGAGCAATTTAAGGAGTGAATGGTACAGGCGTGAACTGTCCGAGAGCGAATCCGAAACATATCACCGTCCAATGGAGGAAGAATATTCCTTCTATGCCGCTGTCAAGAACGGGGATATGGAATTTGTCAGAAATAATCTCAAACAGGGAGATTTCACCAACCCAGAAGGGATGGGCGTACTGTCAAAAAACGCACTGACCAATTTGAAATATCATTTTGTTGTCACAGCCGCCCTACTCACGCGGCACTGTGTCGAGGGTGGACTTGAACTGGAACAGGCTTACCGTCTCAGCGACTTCTATATATTAAAGATGGACTCCTGCTCCACCACCAAGGCTATCGCTGATCTGCACCAGGACATGGTGCTCGACTTCACAGGAAAAATGCTCGTACTGCAAAAAAATGCTATTCTCTCAAAGCCGATTCTGCTCTGCACAGATTATATCTACAGCCATATCAACGAGCGCATCACCATCAATGAGCTTGCAAAGTATACAGCGCTGTCGCCAAGCTATCTGTCCCGTCTTTTTAAGCAAAATCTTGGCATCTCCATCAGTGACTATATCCGCGAGAAAAAAATAGAGAAGGCGGAAAACCTCCTCAAATACTCCAACTACAGTCTGATTGACATTGCCAACTATCTTGCATTTTCCTCGCAGAGCCATTTTATCCAGACTTTTGAGAAGTATGTTGGTCTCACTCCTAAGAAATACCGCGACCGCCACTACCACCAGACCTGGTAATGGTGCACCTGTTGCGGTCCTTACCGCCACAGAAAATTTACATTTCAATGGTAACACAATAAAAACGTGACCGTCTCCCCATAGACAGTCACGTTTTTATTGATGCCCAAATTTATGACATGAATAGTTCCACTTCATTTTCCTTCGCAAGTATCTTTGCCGGTATATAATTGCCTTGCATCTCTTGACCATTTACTTTTAATGATTTGCACCCCGATTCAACATGCCCGGGATTCTTCACTGTGATATGCAGGCGGCTTCCCCTGAAGTCCTTGTCAATCTCAAACTGCTCCCAGTCTTTCGGTATGGAGGGTGCGATTTCCAGTCCGCCAAAGTCAGGGCGCATACCGAGGATTCCCTCCACGCAGCCAACCATGACAGTAGATGCCGTACCTGTCAGCCAGTGCACATGGGAGCGCCCAAAATGCGGGCTTGCTTTTCCCTCGGTAAACTGCCCATAGCAGTATGGTTCCAGCTTACGTATTTCCGCCCTGTCATTCTGGGCGGCAGGCGCATTTTCCATGAAATAGGCAAAGGCTCGCTCCCCGTGTCCGCGCAGCGCCTCCGCGAGAATAATCCATCCCTGTGACTGCGAGAAGATACCTGCATTTTCCTTGACGCCTGCATTGTAAATCACTGCAAGCGCACCGTCAAACGCGTCCAGATGGTAGGGCGGATCCATAAGTATAGCACCGTATTCTGTGTTTAACCGCTCATTCACCAAACCGAGCGCCGTATCAGCCTGCTCGTCTGTGGCAAGACCGCTGATGACAGCCCAGCTCTGCGGGTTGAGCCACATATTTGCCTCTTTGTCTGTGCGTTCTCCGATGATTTCTCCCTTCTCCGTAAAGCCCCTGATAAAACGATCCTCATTCCAGCAAAGTTTCTGAATCAAATCGCCAAGTTCCTTTTGCTTTTCATCCAAAAATGCAATATAACTTTCGTCCTTCTTGTACGCGGCAAATTTCCTGAGAATCGTCATCGCATAATAATACTGTAGTGCCACAAACGAAGACTCCCCATTCTTCCCAAGGCGCAGGCAGTCATTCCAGTCCGCGTAGAGTCCGGCCGGCATTCCGTGGGGTCCCAGATGGTTCATTGAAAAGTCAACCGCGCGTTTCAAGTGCTCATACACTGTTCCTTCACCCTTGTTGGCAAACGGAATCACCTCGTCAATAAACGCTAGATTGCCGGATTCCGACACATACTTGTATACAGTAGGGAACAGCCATAGTGCATCATCCGCCCTGTACGCAGGATGCCCTGTCTCCTGTACATAAGAGGCATCATCCGGTGTGTCCTCATGTCCGGCATTGTGGGTGAATTTAACAAGCGGAAGTCCGCCGCCGTTGTCCACCTGCGCCGAGAGCATAAAACGTATTTTCTCGACTGCCATCTCCGGTGCCAGATGAATTATGCCCTGAATATCCTGCACTGTGTCGCGATATCCATAGCCGTTCCTGAGTCCGCAATAGATAAAGGAAGCGGCACGCGACCAGATAAAGGTCATAAAGCAGTTGTAGGCATTCCATGTATTGATCATGGTATCAAATGCCGGACTGGGCGTTTTTACCTGAAAATGAGACAACTTTGCATGCCAGTAGGTAAGAAGTTCCTCCAGCTCCTTTGCGCAGGTCTGTGACGGATTTTGATAGCTCTCCAGAATCCTGTCTGCCTCGTCCTTGTACTTCATTCCCAGTATGAAGGCAATCTCTTTTGTCTCGCCTGCCGCAAGCGTAAGTGCTGCCGTGAGCGCGCCGCATCCATTTTCATTGTAGCTTAACTCCCCGCCAAGATCGCCGTTTATGACGCCTACGGGATTGCCATAACCATGATAACGTCCGATGAATTTCTCCTTATCTCCGCAGTAGGAAGCAACCGCTGCTCCTGCCAGTCCGAAGAAGCGGTCAATCGCAAGCTTGTTGTCGACCTCCTCCCCGTCCTCAAGTCCGTCCAGATTGCCGTGTATCGTATGCCGGATGCGATCCTTCTCAAAGGCAGTTCTCGTAATGAACATTGAATACTGAAGATTGACCTGGTCCTGCTCGTAGTTGTTGTTGTTCGTAAATTCCGCGTAGCCAGTGATGTTTAGGCTTCTTACACTGTCCGTGTTGTTTGTCACTTTCAGGTTCCACACCTCGTATGACTTACCAAGCGGCACATAGTAGAGCGCCTCCGAGTGAATGCCGCTGTAATCCGCCTCCATCCTTGTATATGCCGTCCCGTGATGGCACTTGCTCTGGTAGGAATCCAAATCCTTTCCGACAGGCTGCCATGACGCCGACCAGTAATCACTACTGTCATTGTCCCGGATATAGATATAGCGTCCCGGCTGGTCAAATCCGTTAAACACATAGCGCAGAATCCTGCCATTTGCACCTGATTTTGCAAAGCTGTAACCGCCTGCGTTGTTGGAGATGACTGCGCCGTACTCGGGGGAGCCGAGATAGTTCGCCCACGGAGCAGGCGTATCGGGCCGGGTAATCACATACTCTCTTTTCTCATCATCAAAATAGCCATACTGCATTATTCATTCTCTCCTTTAGTCAATATTTTTTAAACACATCACATCAATCACATGAACGGTACTGTCAAGCGACTCAATTGTTTCTTTTTCCATATATACTGCACCTGACATATCTGTCACTTTTTTCAATTCTATGTCCCCGCACACTGCCCGTTCAATATGATATGCTCCATAGGGCTGCTTCCCAGGATTGTGATATCGGATTAAAAATGTCTTTTTCAGAAAATTCAACTGAATAGAGGCATTTCCATCCGCATCAAACTGCTCTGCCATCAGCTTCGGCGCAAGCACCAGATTCCCAAGGTCACCCCTGACACCGTACACCTCCGTGATCATGGTCAGCATAAACCAGCTTGCGGCACCTGTCAGGTAGTGGTACATCCCGCGCCCGTCCGCGTCAAAGTACTCCGGCACGCCGGGATAAATCTTACTTGTCTCAAAGTCCATCGCTGTCGCCAACAGCGTGTGGAGTGCCTTGTACCCCTCTTTTACAAATCCCCGCTGATAAAGGGCATTGGCAAACATGACAGTCATATGAGAGAACACCGCGCCATTTTCTTTCTCGCCATAAGCAAAGCCAAACATTCTGCCAAGATCAAACTTATCCTCGTCAAACTTCGTATTCAGACGATAACCGCCGACTTTTTCCCTGTACAGATACTTGTCTGCGCTTTGGCAGATTTTTGCCGTCATTTCCTTATCAGCCGTGCCGCTCATAATGGAAAACACCTGACTGGTGAGCATCATGCGCACATTGCCGCCGTGTACACCCTCAACCTGATTGCCATTGTTGTCATAGTAGCCGTTGAACCAGCCGTTTCCTTCAGTGTCCGTCACCCACTCAGTGCGGCGGATATGCTCCACCACCCATGCTGCCTTGTCCCTGAGATTCTGTGCCAGCTCGGCGATGGATACCAGAACCGTCCTGCCGGAAATATTGTGCGTGCAGGTCAGTACATACTGGTTCAGGATGGTGCGCTTCCATTCAATTTCCTCGTACTTGTGCATGTCTCCTGCGAGAAGGATCGCGATTTCCTCCGTCAGTTCCAGCTGGTTCTTTTTGGTGGCCGCTTCATATTTTTCCAGATACGCTGCAAGCTCCCTGAGATTGTAGGCATAGGCGCTTGTAAATGCCACACTCTCGCCCTTGTCCGGCGCCATGTCAAGCGCGTCATTCCAGTCGGCATTGCGCAGGCGAATATGGTTATGCGCCCCTACCTCGTAGAATGCACACAGCTGCTGTAGTAAAATATGCTCCATGATACTTCCAGTATAAACAACTCCATCCTGCGTTTTCTGCTGCATACCATATGATTCATCCCAGTCGCTGTCAGAAGCCAGTCCCCGCTGTATCTGCTTATCCTTGAAATATGGAACCTTCTCGCCAAGGATTGCAATGTCCCCCGTCTGGTCAATATAGAGCTTCGTGGTCAGAAATGGCCAGAATCCATGATCCATCCACACGCGGGTGATGCTGTTCCTGTCTGCCTTAAATTCACCCTGCCTCTCCCCGATAATCGTCGCGTTGGTTCCGTCTATCCGGACACCGCCGTAGTTATCAACTATCATCTGGCGCACGCCGTCAGGATTCATAAACAACAGTGACAGACAATCCTGCCAGAGATCCCTCCATCCCCTGCCGCCCTTGCCGTAGTCGTGGTGCGGCAGAAAAGAACAGCCATAGAGCCGCCGTAATATCGGCTGAAAACAAATCCACCGAAGATAGCTGTCTACCGTCTTATCGCCAGTCTGGAAAGAGACATTGACCTTATCCTGCCAGCTGTTTTGCGTGTTCCGCAGTGCTGTCTGCACTTTTTCCGTGCTATTGTAGGCAGCGACAACATTCCGCATCGTGTCCATTTCTGCGGTTGCGCCGATTATGATGGTATATGCTGCCGTCTCTGCGCTTTTCAGCTCCACACTGCGAAATTGCAGACCACCCAGCGCTTCCTTCCCGTTAATCTGTGTACCTGCCTTTACACCCTCTGCACCGTTCTTGACAGCCAGCGGTGCAGTCAGGCTTCCGCCTTCCCCGATAAAGTCCTCTGTGACTGGGAAAAACTGTTCCGGCGCTTCCCCGTTTCCCGATACGCCGTAGACAAAATATGTAATCTGGTTCTTTTGATGTCCTCTCTCGTCAAAGGAAAGTTTTGGCTTGACCGCCACGCCCTGTCCCGTCACTGTAATCTGGTGCAGCAATGAGGTCACATGCCTGTGATCCCTGATATTGTCCGCGCTTCTTCCATAAATGGGAACAGCGGCAACCGGCGTGATCTTCTGTGCACTCTCTGCTGTATTCTCAATGACGACGTGCAAGAGTTCCACATTGTGGTCAACCGGCACAAAGCTTGTGACTGTTGACTTGAGTTTGTACTTGGACGATATTCGGGTCACTGTCTGCCACATAAAGCCTGCCTCCATGCTGCATTCGTCCTGACACGCCGTGTACTTGTCACACTCCGCCTCCGCCGACACACCTGTCGCAGACCACGCGCCTGCGCCTTCGACACGGCACCAGAAGTTTCTGGAAGACCTATTGTTGTGCAGGTTTTCACTGCTTACCGGCTCGAGCAGAAATGTGTTCTGATCCAGCTTGCTGTCGCCCGCGAAACTGGGTGTCACACTCGACTTGATTCCCTGCTCGCCGGCAACCGGAAAATACAGATAGGTATAATTGTCAGGATGGTTTAGCGTAAAAACTTCGTCTGTGTTTTTAAATGTGATAGGATTCGTCTCTGATTGCATCTTATTCCTCCATTCTTTCTAATTGCGTTATTTTGCATCTATTCCTATATGGGCATCAGGCCTGGCATTCTCCTGTCAGCTATCTTCTGCGCTATATAAATGCTACTTTCTTGATATGAGCATATCGCATTATTTACAAAACGAAAATCATATTCATTGCAAAAATATCATTTTCATGACACAAATAAATAAAACAACCTGCAAGATAATTTCAGGGCTTTTGAAACTATAAAATTATAACCCAAAATAAAAAAAGGGCTTATAAAACCCTTTTTCCTGATAGGCCAATCAATACCTATTACCCCCATTCTTTAACACTCCATTTCCATATACCTGCGGTATGTTTTGAAACCTACATTTTCATAGAAGGCCAATGCCCCATCATTAAATTCCCACATATCCAGTTCCATCTTATGAAATCCCATCTTCCTTGCATCGTCTTTCATAAATGAAATAAGCGCTGTTGCAACACCTTTTCTTCTATACTTTTCATCCACGCCGAACTCCTTGACATGGTAAAACCGCCGGGAATTAATATATGCGGACTGGGGTCTTTCGATATATTCCACAATGGCAAACCCGCAAACTACTTCATCTGCCACCGCAACCAGGACATCCGAATCACAGGCATCATATTTATCATATATATGCTGCCTAAGTTCATCACAAAAGTTCTCACGAAACACATCCGGCCGACCGCTGACATGGACATCATTCACCATTCTGCGCATTTCATTAACGCGCTCTAATTCCTGTCTCTGCGCATTTCTGACTATAATCATCTCAAAAATCCCTCCAATATCATTTTCTCCTCATAAGTTATCTTTATCATAAGCATCTCTATTTCGCTGCCTTCTCAATCACGCAGCTGTACGGCTTACACGCTCAGTACACCGACAGGAAGAATTTCACATGTGTTATCAGGAAAACAAGTCTGCCTGAATATGCACTGGACAGTACGCCAACCTATATCTCTATTATATGTGAGGACGCCGGATTTAACAAGGGCTGAAAAGTATCAAAAAAACAGGGGCCGCGATGACAGCGTTACAATTCACACCAACGCCAGTTTTCATCAGCTTATAAGTTATTGAGGTGTGAATTATAACAGATTTTGCACACAAAATGCTAAAAGGCAAGCATTTTGGCGCATGATTCCCACTACTTTGGCGTAGGTGTGAACAGTAACATGACAGCCCCTTGTTCATATTTATGCATCTATCTGCTAAAATTTTCACGGTACCATGACATTGACCATTTATATAGGTTTTCATACCATACAACACGATCCAGATTTTGTGCCTTAATCTTAAAGGAAACCGTCTTTATCCCACCATATCCGTTGATTCCTCTGATAGTCATCTTTCCGGTGCCTTTGTAAATATTCTTAGAATATCCATTCTTCACAATCTCATAGTCTTCCCCTTCCCTGAGCAGCTTGTCCTCGCCGCCTATTTTCATCGTGACAAAAATCTGCTGTTTTCCTGTAGCGGGATCCATCTCTGACAACGTGATTTCCTTTCCGGTATAACTCTGCGGCTCCACCTTTACTTTTGCCTTTGAGATATCCACGCTGTCCTCTATGATCCTAAACTCCATATAAGTAGTACCTCTGTAACAATTGATACCTTCAACTGTCGCACGGATGACATCACCCACATTGGGCGTTCCCTCTATCGGTGTCGTGCCGTCCTGCTTTGTGTATGTAACTTTGTAATCTGTCCCCTTTTTCAAGGGCTTCCCATCAAAATCTTTGATGGTCAGATTCACATTACTGTATTTCCTTGCATTCTTTTTTGTAACATCTGATAGGATAATATTTGTCAGATTGGCAATATCCTGTGGGACAATCGTAAAGCTAATCGGCTCCGTTGTTCCCTTGAAATTTCCCTTTCCCTTTATCTTGACGGTGGCTGTGTCAAGCTTCTTGTTGCCTGAATAGACCATCGTATAGTCTACGCCTTCTATCAGATTTTGGCCGTTAAAGACTGCTTTTAGGTCTGTTTCGTTTAGCTTACTGCCGCCTTTCATATAAGGCACTATAATGTCAGCAGTATTATAGCCCAGCTTACCTTCCGGATTCTTCTGGATATCAAAGGGCGCGATTTTAAATGTTTTCTTTACTGTTCCAGTATATTTTCCGATACCCTTTATAGTCACAGAAGCAGTACCTGCCTTAACATTTTTGTCATATGCCACTGTAAAATCACGGCCCTGCTCTGCGCCTGCAATCTTCACAGCCGGCTTTATCTCATTTCCAGTGTAAGATAAATTCACAGCATTTTCCAGCGTCACATCCTTTGCCTTTAACGCAATGCCTGTAATCTTAAAGGTGACTGTCTTTTCACCGACATAGGTTTCCCCAATGCCCTTAATGACTGCTGTCGCGGTGCCTATCTCCGTGCTGTCACAGGTAACCTGATAATCCTGATTGGGTACCAGTGTATGATTTCCATATTTCACAGTAAATTCAGGTACGATTTTATCGCCTGTATACACTTTGTTCTGAATACCTGTCACCTTTACCGCACTCATGAGCACCTGCTCGTTGTTCAATACTACCAACTGAATTTCTTTGCTTCCGGTGTAGCCGTTCGCATCCACACCCTTGACTGCCACGGTATATGTACCCGGTTCTGTCACACGCTCTACATTGCTGCCTGTCTTATCCTTAATACTATCTACGGTGAACTCTTTCTTCGCCAATTTTTTACCGTTTCTCGTCACGGTCGGCGCCACCGTGACATTCCTGCCCGGCTTTGGCGCCTTGACATAGAGATCTGGAACCGTAATATCTTCGTCAGTCAAATCCTTCGGGACAATCTTAAAGGTTTTCGTGATGCTTCCGGCATAATTTCCTTTTCCCTTAATAACTGCCTCTGCTCTCTCTGTCGGCTTTGTGTTATTCTTGTAAGTCACTGTGTAATCTTTGCCCAGCGCCAGCAATGTCCTGCCGTCATACACAGTCACCGCCGGCTTCAATGCCTTTCCGGTGTATGTGATATCGCTGATATCAAATGCCCAGAGACCTTCTCTTTCTTTCAGCTGACTCAGGGCCTCTGACAGCCTTGCTGCCGCTGTCTGCACATCTTCCTGCGTTGCTGCCGCATTTTCCAACACTGCCTTTGCATCTGCGAGTGCCTTTTCATAAAACGCCCAGCTTTCCTTTGTATAGTCATTCGGATTTCGTTCTTCGCATTTTTCGATCAGTTCTTTCAGCTGGTCTTTGCTGATTGGTTCTGATTCATCTGTTTTTTGCAATTTTGCCTTTGCATCCTTCAATGCATCCAAAGCTTTTTGCACTTCTTCTTGTGGCGCATCCGGATTTGCCAGTACTGCTTTTGCTTCTTCCATTGCCGTTGCAAACGGAACCCAGCTCTCGTCTGTATACTCCTCTTTTTTCAGCATTTCGCATTCGGCAATCAGATTTCTTAGTTCCTTTTCTGCCGGTGTTTCTGTCTTAGTACTTGGCTTCAATGCTATCCGTGCTTCCGCAAGCGCATCATATGCTGCTTCAACTGTTTCCGGCGCTGCCTCCTCATTTCCCCAAACAGTTTTGGCAGCTTCAAGCGCTTCTATAAAAGCCGTCCATGTCTCCGGTGTATAATCTTCTTCTTTTGCGTCTTTTAAGAAATTTTCGCAATCACTGATTAAACTGTTCAGCTCTTCCCTTATATCCAAATCAGGTGTCTTGATCAAATCTCCCAGTGTCGCGGTGCCAAATACACCTGTTGACGTCCAGCCCTGTCCGGACTCGTCATACCAGCTGACTGTTCCGATTCGTGTCCCGCCTTCCGCATCATTAATTTGCAAATCAATCCCAATTTTATTTCCCAATGCCGGTGTGATATCTGTCCATTTATAAGCGGCTTCAATCCGATAACCTTTGTCTGTCTCCACAGCTTTAGACAAAATGTTGTCTGCGTTACATTTCTGTCCGTTAAAGCTCTGTTCATTTGCATAGTTCACCCGATACTGTTTATCATCCTCCTCATAGGAATCCGACTTATGGTTATTTTCATCTATAAACACTTCGAGGGAATCCTGCTCATGCTCTGCCGTAGAAGTCTTGTCAAGCACCGGATCTGTCACATCTGCAAGCACATACAGATACTGCTTGTCCCACAAAAGCCTTGCGGAAGCTGATGCCTTTGCGGAACCTGTCCTTATCTGAAAGTCGATTTCCTTTGCCTGATCCCACACAGCTTCCTTTTCACCGTCCACTTTGATAATGTCACTGCCGACTCCGGCGATGGTCATATAAGGCTTGGTGATTGCCGAAGCGTAATATTTACTTCCTGTGTCCTGATTCATGGTCATGTCATTAAAGGCGTAGTTCTGCCCATTGTCTGAAACAACCACATCCATGCGAAAGCCTACCGATGGCATAAGATCCCGCGAAACTACAAACTCTGCCACATATCCGCCTTCCTGTGCCTGACTCTCTGACCTGTTCTTTGTGATCGGTGTGACTGCCGTACTTTCCGACGCAGACTTATTCCAGTCTATATACAGCCTGACTGCATCATCTTCACTCACTGTCGTGTCAAAAACCGTTACCTGCACTTTCAATTCCGTATCCGTCCAGACGGGAATGAATGCAGCATCTATTCCCTGAATCCCATAAGTTTTTCCGTTGGCATACGGATCTTCCTCTGCCGCCTGCATGACAGTGACACTGCGGATGTATGGCTCTAATTTATCAGCGTTTACAAACGCATAGAAGGAAGGCTTTGCCTTATAATCGTCATCAAAAAGCAGCGGAACCTGTCTCTTGCTTCCGTCCGCTCCGCCACCGACATCGCTGCCCTCCTGAAGCCATGAATTCCCGTCTATTACGCCCCATATCGTTATTCCGTTGACATCAATGTCATCCATCGCGTCAACCTCACGCATGACATCATAGATTTCCTTATATCTGTATGCCTGCTTTGTATACTCATTCTGGAGCGTGGCATCTGTCCCGTCAAAATCATCGCTTGCCTTGAGATCAAGCTCTGTGAGCTGTACCTTGCCGACAATCTTTCCGTACCTTACCGCGGCATCCCTGATCTGATTGACTGTCGGGGAAGAAACCGTATGGTGCGACTGCATTCCCATAGCGGATATCCTTGTCGGAAGCTTGTCATCAGCTTCATGGGATTTTACTTCTTTTAACAACTTTTCGATACCAGGTACCTTGCTTCCCACGCACTCATTGTAATCATTATAATAAAGTTCAAGTTCTGACGGCGCATAGTAATTGGCATAACGAAATGCATTTACAATAAAATCCTCGCTCTTGTATACCCGCCACCAGCTTGATTTTTCATCTTCATGCCTGTAAGTGCCTGTACTATCGCTGACTGCCTCATTTACAACATCCCATCCGTAGAACATCCCCTTGTATGGGCTGCTGTCCCCTGTAAAATGCTCAAGAACCGTTTTTATATACCACTCCTGACGTGCATCCATGACCGCAGGGCTGACATCAGGTTTATTAATGTCCCAGTCCTCACGGAAAAACCATTCCGGAGCCTGTGAATGCCATACCAAAACATGTCCTCTAACTTTGATGACGCTGTCCGGATGATCTTTATTCCATACCTTGAGCGCATCCAGTATCTTTTCTGCCCTACTGTAATCGAGCTGCGGAACCTTGTAATCTTTCATCTCTGTGCCGTCTGCACGCGTCCATGTGATCGTATCAAATCCCGGAGCCGAATTATTGTTGTCATGGTAGCCAAACAGGGCATCCATTTTCAACTCATTCTCAAATGTAACTGCATTGAAATGTTTCTGGACCAAATCCATCAGCGGTTTATCCGACAGATCCGAAACAGTGAGCAATGCGCCTGTGTAGGCATCTGAGCCGATTCCATCTTTACCAGAAACCGTATCCTTTAGATTTGGGATATCCCACTCAATCTCCTTGACAGGCTTCTTAACCTCATGAATGGTGACACCTGTGACATAATATCTGCCTTTTACGCAATCGCCG
Organism: Lachnospiraceae bacterium; assembly: GCA_029068555.1. Taxonomy (GTDB): domain Bacteria; phylum Bacillota; class Clostridia; order Lachnospirales; family Lachnospiraceae; genus COE1. Next base: position 36,995 of record JAIECJ010000149.1, on the reverse strand, counting down.
TTTCCGTAGTTTGTACCCTGTTCCAAAATCCTGATGATAAGCTTCTCTGCCTCTCCCTCAAATTTTGGATTGAAGCTTCCCTCAAATTTTACCCACTCTCCTGCCGGAATCTTCTTGATACATCCGCTGTCCAGTATCCCTGAATTATGGGATCCCCAATAAGTACTTTCGCCTTCAACAGTCACATATGGCGCAAAGGATACTTCCCTTTGCTCGGGAGGCGCATCCTTATAGTCATCGGCATCCAGCATAACATAGAAGGAATATTCATACGAATTACCTGATTGAATCACTGCTGTCATATCCTGTGCAAAACAGTCATAGCTGCTTGTCCTGTTCCCGATAACACCATATGTATTGATATCATCAAAGATTGCTTCATCTGCTGTTGCAGCCGTTATGTCTGCATCTCCCTTTGATGCCTCCCATACGGATAAATCAGACTCTGCAAAATATGGATTCTTCACCAGATTATCGCCGTACTCAATATCGCCTTTGTCAATGGCTGCCACACGCAGGTCGTCGATGCAGAAGGAAAGGTCTTCTGAGCCCAAAAACTCAATCTTAACCTGTTCATTCTTATCATACGCTGGTATCTGAAACGTTCCGCTTACCTGCTTCCACTGACCGGATTCAAGTTCAACTTCACTGTCCAAGTTTACTTCAGCTGTTTTTGATTCCCAGTCCTTACTGGCACTGGTCACCTGAAACTGAACTTCTCCGCTGTCCATTCCATCCGATAGCTTTGCAAAATATGTAAACTCATAGGTTACCTCTGGCTTGATGATTTTTGCAATATCTTCATGGCAAATCTGTGCCCCGCTTTTTTTGTCTGCATCCGGGATTACTTCCAAATAATAATCCCCGCATTCTGGGGTGGGATTCCCGCTTTCCTCATAATGCTCACGAGCAATGTATGTCTGCCCCCATGATAAATCATTCCACCAGTCAAGTGCTTTGTCGGTGCCGTTCTCAAAGCTTGGATTATAGTCTTTTAGTATATTCGCTGAAATCTGCCGGTCACTCTCCAGCGCTATGCACTCTTCCTGTGTATCTTCCTCTGTACTGGTTTCTGTCACATCATCTTCTGTCGTCTCTTCGCTGACGCTGCTTTCTTCTGTTGTAGTCTCTTCGTCCGTTCTTTCTTCAACCGTGTCATCTTCGACAGGACGCTCATCGGTTGTGTCACCGTCCGTAGAACTTTCCTCCATCGTCCCTTCTCCGGCCGTACTTTCCTCCACAGTGCTTTGTTCTGCACTGTTTCTGTCCGTGTCTGTCTCTGGTTCTGAACCTTCTTCCGCTTTTTCCCCGGCATCATCTGTCCTGCCCTCCTCCGCAATTTCTGTTTGCGCAGAAATTTCAGCGGCATTTGATGTTATCGGATTCAAACTCCCCGCAAGTAACACGCCTGAAAGAATCAGCGCCATGATTCTTTTGTCCTTGTTCCTTAACATACAAACCTCCTTATCATTATATCAATTGACAACTTACATTTACATTTTAAAGAAAAATATCTCTCATGAAACCTGTCAAACTAAAGAATATGTCTATTATTTTTATGGAGAAAACTTTGCCGGCATACCTCCTGCGCATGAAGCGGCGCACGAAAAAATCGAGTGCCAGCGCACTCGATTGCAAAAAGCTTCACTAAGAGCGTATTTGAAACACGCTCTAGAAAGTTCCCAGCTTATCCAATGTTCTTCGGACTGCCCCTGGTTCTGTATTCAGTTTCCTGAAGTATCCACAGACTTTCTCGGCAAGACCTGTTTTATATAGATTCACCCCAAATATCTGTGTATTTTCCATAATCGGACGCAGGACAGCTTCTACATCCCTGTCTCCAAGTCTGATTTTTTCCAGCTGCGGCCTTAATTCCTCCAGCATCGGATCCGGACTTGGATCAAATGGCTCACCCTTATCATCCACCGCCATCAGGTAACGCAGCCACCCTGCGTACACAAGCGGTATCATCTGTAAATTTTCTACTTTCAGCGTATCACTCGTCTCATATGCCCTGAGCGTTTCCCCAAACCGGATTGCCAGTTTCTGTGAGGTATCTGTCGCAATTCTCTGCGGCGTATCCGGCATAAACGGATTTGGGAACCGCACGTTTAAAACCGTATCAAGAAATTTCTTCGGATCAATAATACCGGGATTGACTACTACCGGGAGTCCTTCTTGATATCCCACTCCCTCCACCAGCCTCACAAGCGCCTCATCTCTCATCTCATCAGCAATTTTCCGATAGCCAAGCAGGCATCCAAAAATGGCAAGACAGGTATGCAGCGGATTCAGGCAGGTGCACACTTTCATTTTCTCCACTTTATCCACTGTTTCACGATTGGTAAACAAAACACCGGCATCCTCCAGACTTGGCCTTCCGTTAGGGAAGTTCTCCTCAATCACAAGATATTCCGTTTCCTCCGCATTCACAAAGGGCGCAGTATATGTTTTTCGGGATGTAATGACAGGTTCGAGTCCCTCCACACCATCTTTGGTTAAAATTTCTTCAACAGCCGCGTCTGGTCTAGGTGTAATCTTATCAATCATACTCCAAGTAAAAGAGACCTTTTCAGAATCAATATATTTCCGGAATCCTGTATCTACCTTTTTGTTTGCTGACCATGCCTCTGCAAAGGCCAAAACTGCCGCATATAACCTGTCCCCATTGTGGGAGCAGTTGTCTGTGCTGACCATTGCAACAGGTTTTTCGCCAGCACAAAATCTCGCGTAAAGCAGCGCTGTCACTTTTCCCATATAGCTTACCGGTTTTTCCGGTCCTTTTGCAAAATCATCCAACACCTCCGACAAATATTCTCCTTTTGCGTCTGTCAGACTATAGCCCTTTTCTGTAATTGTAAAGGTGACCATCTGTAGGGAATCCTTTTCAAAAATCTCCCTTAATCGTGCATATGCGGCACTATTATCCGAATCTAACGGCAATGCCTCCGCAACGCTTCCAATAACCATTTTTCCGACTGTCCCGTCTGCCCTTAACGTCATTGAAATTCCCAGATTATCATGCGGCACATATACTTTCTCTATAATTTCGTAGTCAAATCCCTCCGCAACGACAATTCCTCTGTCAAGCACGCCTTCATTCAGCATTTTCTGAGCAATTGACGCGTGAAATGCGCGAAATAAATTTCCGGCTCCAAAGTGAACCCAAAACGGATTTTCCATTGTCGCTTCTTTCATCTGTGCGATATCATACTGCGGAAGATCAAATCCCTTTTCCTCCCACTGCTTTCTGTCTGAAATTCCCTGCAGGTTTATTTTCATACACTACACTCCATTCAATATCTATTGACGCTCTCCATCTGACGATTTCCGAATTGCCTCCCACAGACCATTCAGATAAGCAGCTCCAAGCGCGCGGTCGTAAAGCCCATACCCCGGCATTGCTGTCTCCCCCCATATCATGCGTCCATGGTCAGGTCTGATGGGTCCGTCAAAATCTGTTTCGTACAGCGCTCTCATAATCTCATACATATCAAAGTCACCGTCATCGGACAAATGCGCTGTCTCCTCAAAATCCGTTGATGAGCGGAACTTTAAATTGCGTACATGGGCAAAATGAATCCTGCCTTTCAGTGAGCGTATCATATCCGGCAAATCATTCTCCCTGTTCGTGCCATAGGAACCGGAGCAGAATGTTACCCCGTTATGCGGATTGTCAACCATTTTCATCATGCGCAGAATATTCTCTTTGTTGATAATAATGCGCGGAAGCCCAAAAACACTCCATGCAGGATCATCCGGATGAATTGCCATATTGATGTCATACTGATTGCAGACCGGCATAATTTTCTCCAGAAAATATTTCAAATTTTCAAATAACCGCTCATCATCCACATTCCTATACAGTTCAAATAATTCTTTTACCTGTGCCATCCTCTCTGGTTCCCATCCGGGCATAATGCTTCCGTTGGAATCCCCCGATATGGATTCAAACATTTTTTCAGGCTGCAGGGCATCAACCGCTTGCTGTGTATAGGCAAGCACCGTGGAACCATCCGTGCGTTTTCTTGCAAGCTCTGTCCTCGTCCAGTCAAATACAGGCATAAAATTGTAGCAAACCAGATGAATCCCTTCTTTTCCGAGATTCTCCAATGTCTCTATATAATTTGCAATATACATTTCCCGCTCCGGCAGTCCAGCCTTAATTGCTTCATGTACATTCACACTCTCGATACCAGCAATATGCAGACCAGATGCCTGCACCTCGTCAGCCAGCTGACGGATTTCTTCCCTTTTCCACACTTCTCCCGGCTTCGTATTATATAATGTTGTAATCACGCCTGTCACGCCCGGTATCTGGCGGATTTGGCTTAATGTAACGGTATCAAATGCGGAGCCATACCATCTCAATGTCATTTCCATATCCCTATTCCCCCTCACCAGATTCTATAATTTCCGCTGAGTGCCAGAAACGCAAAGAAGTACAGACAATTGTCATAATATCTTCTGTCTCCTGTACGCATAGGCAGCTTCCAAAATCGTTCCACCCACTCCCTGCTGCTGTCTGTGTCTGCCGCGAGAACCGACGCTGCTGTCGCCGCCAGAATAGCTGTCGGGTGAAGCGCCTGCTCTCCCGCTATCTTTCCGTCAACCTCGTAGATATGATATGTATTCTTCCGACAGTCCCCGATCAGAAATTCCTGTATTGCCCGCGCCGCATCACACTGCCCCTCATCTTTTCCGAACCATTCATAATCAAGCCCGATATTTGCCACCGTACGATAAGAATCGCTGTAAAACCAGTCGTGTCTTTCATCTGTCCACGGCAGTTTTCTGCTCATGGGACTTCCGTCAAACTCGGCATATTCTGCCGAAAAGCCTGTTTTGACATGGCACGCTTTCCTAAGATACCTGCGGCTCTCAAGCGCTGCCCTTTCCCAGAATGCCTGGTCTTGCGCGTATGCCCACAGTGCAAACAATTCATAAAAGTGCGGCAGATGATAGGACGGATCAGTAAAGTCACTTCCAGGCACAAATAAAATCTGGTAATTTTCCTTATTCCACATCGGCACCCCAGGTCTGCCGTTTTCCCCCTTATGCAGACAGGCGCGCAGAATTTCCTTTGCCTCATGGGAATAATTGTAAATTCCGTCCCTGTCCCCCCACCTATGGGACGCGAAAAACAGTGCCAACGCAAAAAATTCTTCTCCGTCCGGTGCCGGTCCATCCGCGTTCTTCGTCCCGTCTGTGGCACAAGACCATGCAAAATATCCCTCATTATCTCCATCCTGCATCCACATATATGTCTTTGCCCATTTCCATAGCCGGTCAAACGCCTCATGCATATCCAGCTGGACACAAATCATCATTCCATATGACATTCCTTCCGTGCGGGCATCATTGTTTCCTGTATCCATGATATATGCCATATCGTCCCCCACAGGATAGTAAACACGCTCCTGCTCATTTCCATAAAAAAAATACTGTTTTATCTCCTCAAGACGCTGCTCCACCAGTGCAGGCTCTATTCCGATTTCTGCAAATACATTGCGGTACTGTTTCTCCATACCAGCTTCCCTCCATATCAGCCAATGTGCATTTCCCATTCTTTGCACCTTTCAAACATTATTCTGCCATAAATTCCCACGTGTACACTTCATATCCCTCTCCCATAAATACAAAATAAAGGTCATGCGTGCCACTCAAACACTTTTTTACTGCCGCTGTGCAGACTGTTAACACATCTGCACTCACAGGAAGCAGCTCCACAAGGCATGCTTCCTCCCCCTGCAGGCCGTCCAGGCAAACTCTGACCCAGCCTGATCCTGTTCCTCGCACAGATATCTCCAGTGTCTTTACTGTCCTTTCTCCAAAATCAACATTGCCAACTTCAATCCAGCTTCCGCCTGATATATCGGTAACAATCATATCCCCGGAACCACAACGCATGGCACACTCCCCATATTGGGTCGTCGTGACTCCCCCCATCGCTGCCATTGTAACCGCCTTATTCGTACAGTAGGGGTTAACCGCCTTGATCGGTGCCACACCTTCCCTTGTCGCCTGTATCATGTCGATCTTTCCGCTTGCGTCAATCTGAACAGAATCTATGCTCGTACTTCTGTAGTTTTGCAGTACCCCCATTCTCTCCTCGAGAATCCTTGTATGATATGCCATATACCACTGATCATGAAACTGAAACATACAGTGATGGTTATTCCCCTCCAGACCGAAAAAAAAGCCGGGATTCTTTAATATGGAACCAGTCAGTGTAAACGGCCCCATCGGATTCCCGCCTGTCATAACCATTATCTCGCCCTTGTCAAATCCAAGCTCCGCAGCTTTCTCCTCCGGTATGGAAAAATTGGAACAATAAGAATAGTAATATTTTCCATTTATCTTGTTGATACCGGAATCCTCATAAAGGTATGGTACGTCAGCGATCACAACCGGCTCGCCCTGAATACTTTTCATGTCCCCTCCAAGCCTTGCCACTCTTGCCGTTCCCGGATTTGCAGCCATTTCAGGATCCGGAATCCCTCCGCCAAAATAGATATATGCCTCACCATCGTCATCCACCAACACTGCGGGATCAAACAGCCATGTAACCGCACTGCAGGTTGGTGTCTGTCTGGAAATCAATGGTCTATTGAGCACATCAACAAAAGGTCCGACAGGACTGTCAGCCTCCAGCACTGCAATTCCGTCCCCACCGTTTGCAAAATATAAAAAAAACTTCATTTCTCCGTCAATCTCTTTACAAACTGCTGCCGGCGCCCACGAATTTCTGCACCACTTTGCGGCGCCGCTGCTGCCCGCAGCATACACCGTTCCATGATCTGTCCAGTTTACCAGATCCGCAGAAGATATGACATTGATTGTGTCAATCTGGGAGTATACATTCTCGGCAATTTGTCCGTTTTCCCCCTGTATAAAAGTATCTCCTGTCATATACAGATAAACTCTGTCGCCATACACCAGTGCATAAGGATCCGCCCCGAACCGCTGGGTCATGACCGGATTCCGTTCTCCCTGTCTTTTATAGCCTGTCTTAAATGTTAAATGATGCATCTTTCCTATTCCCTCCAATGCTCTCTGTCTTTTCAGGGAAGAATCCCAATATATCCATCTTTGTGTTCGCATGGTTCCTGTCTTGCCACAATACGCTCCAGCACAACCCCAGGATCGCAGGCATATATTGTAATGTAATTTTCTCCCTTTTTTACCTTTGTTCTCCATATTGTCGCACGAATGTTGTCAAGCACGCCTTTTGCCCACTCTGCACAGCTTCTGTCACCGCTCCTGTAATCATCTGATACGGTATTGAGAATCTGTACAGGCCCATCGTTTAACCGAATACCCAGCCTAACCCTGTTCTTGGCGTCCACAGGATTTGACGGAGCCGTAAGAATCTCAAACGCATACACGCTTTCTCCATCAGCAGTAAATCTGTAACATATATAAGGCGCATTTTTTAGCGGTATGTACGAAACAGTCTGCGGAAATGCTTTTGCCCCTGCCTCATATTTTCCATATGGCATCAAAATCTGGTACTCCTCTGATTTGCTCTCATAATCGCATGCCTCAATCACAAACATACTGGGTGCCCTCTTTTGTCTTGTGGCATAAATTTCCACATCAACATGAGAAAACACAGTCCGGATACAAATGTCGGCCACTATTATCCCTTCTTGTTCCACAGGCATCAAACTTCTGTCAATACAGATTTCCAGCTCTTTGTGCAGTACGACCCTGCCCTCTTTCTCTGAAATAAATATCCAGGGCGCATCACAGTCTGCCCGATAAGAAAACGGTTCTTCCGAGCCATTTGCAATTTCAATCACTACCCGGTCTGCTCCCATATCCAGTGGTTCCCGCGCGATCAATGTTTTTCTTGTCCAGTCGCCACCCATGCTGTACTGTTCATCGTTTTTCAACGCCACAATCATGCGCGGCCGGTTCGCCGGTTCAACATAGTGGTAAACCGGATAACGGCACTCCTCATCATTCCAGTGTACAAAACCTGCATGCTCCGACAGCATCATGCCGTCCCACTTTCCATCTGCAATGTTATGGTACTCCTCCTGAAGCTGTCTGTCTTTTCGAATACATGCACGCATTTCATCCGCATATCGGTTTGCATCCACTCTTCCCTGCGAAGCATAAAGCTTATTTTTCCCTGCATACAACATCAGATTTAACTGATTCATGGAAGCAGCGGCCGGATAGTAGACGAGCTCATAAAATGACGCATATGTCATTTTATCCGATATATTTTCCTTTATCGTCTCCGCAAGCCCTATAATCCTCTGCGCCTTACAAAGCGCCCAGTCCGATTCCCCATAATGTACCGGATGGTAGGTATCCGGCTGCAATGATTCTGGTCTGCGGATACTGTTGAGTCTGGTATAACCTTCGACAACCTGAAACGCCTTTTCAAGTGCTTCCTTCGAAAGTTTTGAACCAAACTGCGCCGCAAGCCATTTTTTTGTATATTCTTCTGTCTTATTAGGCGCCTGTGTTCCCCACTTGTCAAAATCATATGCCAGATCAAGAAAATATGAAAGCGGGAGCTCTTGTGGTTTCAGATCTCCCACATTCACAATCCAGATCTCACGCACGCCAAAATCATATGCCTGTGTCATCTGTTCCCAGACCTTTGACAAATGCGTGCTGTTCACCCACTCGTAAGACACCGGGTCGCCGTGGTAGTCGAAGTGATAATACATCCCCCACCCGCCCTTCCGGTCTCGCCGCGCTCTCTCCGGAAGCGTCCGCATATTCCCGAAGTTGTCCTCGCAGAGCATCAGCGTGACACCATCAAGCTCTTTCCAGTCCTCTAACCCCTCTGTCTGTTCATCTCCATAAAAATACGCCTCCACCTCTTTATACAACGCCAGCATTCTAGGAACCTGATCCAGATTATCATCAACACACTCCCGAATCAGCTGGTTTTGTGTGGTGATTACTTCCTTTAAATAGTCGATATTTTCCTTTAGTGTCGCGGCATGTCCTAAAATCTCACTGTCCCTTTCACCGCGCATCCCCAGCGTAATGATGTTTTCAAGCCCGCCATTGCGCTTTAAACCGTCCCTCCAGTATTGGGTAAGTCCCGCTTTATTGCGGTCAAAATTCCACTCTGATCCATATATGGAATCTTCTCCCTTAACAAGATCCCACTCCTCACTGTGACGCAGACAAGGTTCATGATGGGAATTGCTCATGACGATACCATATTCATCCGCCAGAAGGGCATTTGCCATCCCAGGTCCATCCAGACTGAAGGAGGATGTCCACATCGCAGGCCACAGATAATTTCCCTTTAGCCGCAGCAGAAGCTCAAACACCTTGTCATACATTTCCGCCGTAAAACCGCCGAAATGGCGGAAAGTCCAGTTCCCAAAAGAGGGCCACTCGTCATTGATAAAAAAACCTCTGTATTTTACCGAAGGTTCTTTTGACAGGGTATTTACATCTTCTGTCAGAATAACCTGATTTTTTTTATCCGGCATAACATCTGCAAAATATATCCATGGCGATACCCCTATAAGCTCTGACAGATGAAACAATCCGTAAATCGTGCCACGCTTGTCGCTACCTGCAATCACCAGCGTATGATGCGCCTCCGCGCCCTTTTTTTCAATAATGCCAAAGCTGTAAACCTCACGTTTGCCCCTTACCTGCGACAAATCAAGACGCCCCTCCTTTGCCATCAGATCCAGCACCGTGCTGCGTCCGATGGTTCCTGCAATGATGCAGTCGCAAGCCTCCTGTTCCGGGGGTGCGCCTTCTGTCAGTTCATATTTTCTGTCCGTGACAATCCAAAGATCGTTTAATACTTTTTGGGCGATTTTCTTCACGCCGGAATATTCTTCCGCACTGACAAATATTTTAGCCTGTCTTGCACCGTCTGCTATCGTCAACACCGTAACTTTCTCCTCTCTCAAACGACGTAACAGTTCAGCCTTCAACTTCCTGTTTTACCGCCAGTCACCTTTCCTGTACCTAAACTGCATAAAATCCGCATAGCCGCCTGTCTGCTTTGTAGAAAACAGGAACAATCCAAATCGGCATCCTGTAAAATGATCCATCTTAAAATACTGTTTTTGACAGACGCCGATTCTGTTCCACTCCCCATTCGAAAGATAAAAGCACGACGCCTCATCCCGCATATCCGTAAAATCCGCATGTATCTTCAGCGTGACAAGTTCAGATTCGATCGCAACGCGCTCATACTCTTTCGCCGGTTCAAGAAAATCCGAATCCCCAAACACCGTATCATTCTGGGCAGGTTTTCCAAGCATGACAATGTAATATCTGCCTTTTTCCTTTGTCAAAGCAATCGCTCCATAACATCCCGTAAAAGCACTGATTCCGGCATAATCCCCATCCTTCAGATGACCTGCATCCACTGTCACCCATGCCTCACTTTCCGGTCCGTATGTCCTCTGCGTCAGCGTATTATACCCATATGTCAGACTCGAACAGATCTTACCAGAATAAATCCTGTACGCACCAGAACGATCTGTGACTGACCAAAGTGTGCCTGCCGGATTATGGTTAAACTGCCAAAATGGCTTCAGGTGAATCTTTCCGTCAGCATCCGGTGTATAAATAAAATCATCATCCCCATTAATGGGCTTATATTGATACCCCGGTCTGGTACTGGGGATTGTGACATATTCTGGAACCGTCCCATCCTCCCCAACTACCGGAAAACCATCTTTGTCAAAATGTAATGGCATGATCAGGGGCGCCCTGCCCACAGCCCCTCTGTCCTGAAACATAAATGCATACCAGTCCCCATCCGGCGTATCCACCATACCGCCCTGCGCAACGCCAAGCCTGTGATATCCCATGTCGTCATCAATAATACATTTTCCCTTAAATACGTCTGTCAGGGAATCCGCAATAAAGCAGTCCTCTGACTTCCACGCATTACCATATGCAGGAATGTGGCAGGTAAATAAATAGTATCGTCCGTCCTTTTTATACAGGTGTGATCCTTCGTACCCGAGATGGACATTGTCAACATCCTCAACAAGGAGCCTGCAAAGCCCTCCTTCAAGCGGTCCTGTCAGCTCCGGATTCAGTTCCGTCAGATATAATTCCTTGTTTCCATAAACAATATAAACGCTTCCGTCATCATCAAAAAACAGGGAACTGTCATGATAAAAGCCTTCTATTGTCCGTTTTTTCCATGGTCCTTCCGGATTCTGAGCCATAAGAAGATATGTCTTATGCGTGTCATTCGCAGTAAAACATATATAAAATGTTCCGTCATGATACCGCAGGGAAGGCGCCCACATCCCCTGTCCATAAATCTGTTCTGTTCCTTCCAGACGATGCCCTCTGGTATCATCAAGCATCTCATACGCATGCATTACAAATTCCCAGTTCATCAAATCGTAGGAACGCAGGATATCACAGCCTGGCATAAAATGCATTGTAGTGCTCGCCATATAATAAGTATCACCTACACGTATAATATCCGGATCCGGAAAATCAGAATATATCACAGGATTTCTCTTTGTCTCCATGTTTCATTGTCTTCTTTCTTTAAATATGCAATGTCTGCGGCTTCTTTCCTGTCAGGACTGCGCTCCTTGCATCGGGCTGGGAACCGCCGATACTAATCTCATATCCTTCAGTGATATACTCTGCCACGCCGTCCTCATTGAACAGCATAAACGCCTCAGCGGGCAGCTTCATGGTCATCGTCTTAGCTTCGCCCGCCTTCAAGTCCACCTTCTTTATTCCCTTAAGCTGGGCATTTGGCGTGCCTTCCCGTTTTGCTTTCACATAAGCCTGAACCGTCTCAGTGCCGTCCATGTCTCCTGTGTTTTTAACTGTAAAGGTAATCTCAACACCATCCTTTACATCTGGCGTACCTACAAATGCCACATCACTGTATGCAAAATCGGTGTAAGAAAGTCCGTAGCCAAACGGATAAAGCGCCTCCTGTGTCATGTAGCGGTAGGTGCGCCCTTTCATGGAATAGTCCTCGAAATCCGGAAGCTCCTCCATTGTTTTATAAAATGTAACCGGAAGCTTTCCCTGTGGGTTTGCCTCGCCGAACAAAATATCCGCAATTGCCTTGCCACCCTGTGCCCCCGGATACCAGCCCTGAATAATCGCATTAAGATGCTCCTGTTCCCATGTAAGCGCCGTCGCACTGCCGCAGAGTACCACGAGAATCACTGGCTTTCCATACTCGCTTGCGACTTTAAGGATATCATGCTGGATTCCCGGAAGTCTCAGATTTGGCTTGTCTCCGCTTCCGTACTCATTTCCCGTATCGCCTTCTTCACCTTCTAGTGTGGCGTCCATCCCCATCACAGCGATAATCACGTCACTCTCCTCACAGACTCCACGTACTTCTGCACACCGGTCATTCGCCTCCGCAAGCCTTGTCATCCGATCCTTGTACAAATGACATCCCATGGAATACATCACACGCACGTCGTCGCCGACATAGTCCTGTATTCCTTCAAGCACCGTCACATATCGTGACGCCGTACCCTCATAATTTCCAATCAGCGCTGTCCTGCTGTCCGCGTTTGGTCCAATCACGCCGATCGTGTGAATCTTGCTTTTGTCCAATGGCAGAAGATTGTTTTCATTTTTCAACAAAACAATAGATTTTGCAGCGACTTCCCTATTCAGCTCTCTCATTTCTCTGGAATCCACCACAGAATACGGAATCCTGTCAAACGGATTATCCTCTTTTCTGTCAAACACACCAAGCTTCATGCGCGAGGTAAACAGATTGATGACAGCCTCATCAATGCGCGACTCTTCCACAAGCCCCTCTTTCACTGCCTGTACCAGATATGTAAACAGATTCCCGCAGTTCAAATCGCAGCCGTTTGCCATCGCCATCGCAACAGACTCCTGCGCATTTGAAGTCACTTTATGTCCCTCGTGAAAATCCTTAATCGCCCAGCAGTCTGAAGTCACATGCCCCTCAAATCCCCATTCCTGCCTCAAAATATCAATCAGCAATTCATGGCTGCCGCAGCAAGGTTCCCCGTTCGTTCTGTTGTATGCGCCCATGACAGTCTCCACATGCGCCTCCTGCACACAAGCCTTGAATGCCGGAAGATAGGTCTCCCGCATATCCTGCTTGTTGGCAATTGCATCAAACGCATGCCGCAGTGACTCTGGTCCGCTATGTACTGCGAAATGCTTCGCGCAGGCTGCAACTTTCAGATAATTCTCATCATGTCCCTGAAGTCCCTGTATATAGCGCACACCCAGCCGGCTTGTCAGGTACGGGTCTTCCCCGAACGTCTCATGCCCCCTGCCCCATCTCGGATCCCTGAAAATATTGACATTTGGCGCCCAGAACGTAAGACCCTTGTAGATATCCGCATCCTTCCCTTTTTGCTGCATATTAAATTTCGCGCGCGCTTCTGTGGAAACCGCTTCTCCAACCTGTTCCAGCAAATCCTCGTCAAACGTTGCCGCCATTCCGACCGCCTGCGGAAACACTGTCGCTGTGCCTGCCCTTGCCACACCGTGAAGCGCCTCATTCCACCAGTTATACTTCTTTATACCCAGGCGCTCAACCGCTGGTGACCGGTGAAGCGTCTGCTCTACCTTCTCCTCGAGTGTCATCTGCGCCACCAGCTCCTTTGCGCGCTCGCGGTACTCCTTTAACTTCTGTTTGTTTTCATTTAATTCCATTAGATTACCTCCTTTTCATGGCTGAACCCTGCGCTCAAGCTCCCGCTGCATCTCCGCAAAGAAAATTTCAGGCTGACACGCCGCATAATTTTCCATGTACTGCTGCCACATCGCATCAAAATCATCCGTCATCACAACTCTTGGCAAGAAATCCCTCTTGACACTGTTCATCCGTTCCCAGACTCTGCCCGCCTCCGAGTCAGTCGTCAGCATATCAGAATACGAGTACATCGGGTACCATGGTCCCGGCGCCTCATTCGTCCCCAGCATCTCCACATAATTTCTACATCCATATGCAATCAGACACTCTTTGACGTCCGGCACAAGCGCATCAAAAAACTCACCGGGCTGATATTCCGGTGCAAAAGCATTGATCCCATCACTCAGCATCCCCTCTACTCTTGGGAAATAAGGATACATGCAAAAATGCGCCCTGCTGTACTCCGGATTTCTCACTGCATTCCTCTGTTCTTCCGTTCTGTAATATACTCCGTTCTCATACACCTCATAGTCTATTCCCTCAATGCCCCAGTACCTCAGCTTGATAATCTCCTCATCTAAGAGGTCATTGATAAACTTCATGGCTCCCTCAACATCCTCACAGCTCACAGTGATGGAAATACCGTCAGCCACACTAAGTTCTGCCCCGCGTTTGATATGCCACTGATTCTTCACATGCCTGTCAATCGTAATAGGCAGCGGCACATAGCCGCAGCCCTGCTCAGACATCATTTCAAGGGAACCGTTTACCACGTATGCAAACTGCCACCACTGATCCACCATGCCAAGAACACGCCCGCTGGAAAGCTTTTGAAGGTATTCCTGGTAATTCTGTGTAAAAAATTCCCGATCAATGATTCCCTTATGGTATTCTTCATTCAATTTCCTGAAATATCGCCTGGCTGTCTGGGTTATGTTGTAATCCTGCACTGTCTGGGTCTCCACATCCACTATGCAGCTGCCATCATTGGGATATCCGTCAAGAAACTGGGGTGGATTTTCCAGACAGAAATACCGCCAGTCGTCACACAATATGGTAAACGGAATATTCTCCATCACTTCCCCTTGATGGAACGGATCTTCCATCACACGATTTTCGGCCACGTATGCTTCAAGCAGGTCAAAATATTCGTCCACTGTCCGTATTTCAGGGTATCCTGCCCACTTAAGCACACGTGTCTGTATCCAGAATGCTTCGCCCTCATGCAATACCTCTGCGGATTTGCCATGTACAACATCAAACTGTGGAATCCAGTAAATGTGTCCGTCCGGCTGTCTAAATCTGTCCCATTTTTCTGCAGACATAAAATTTTTGATGTTTGGATAATCATCCCAGTACTGATCAATGGGAATCAGTGCGCCTGCCTCGTACAAAGCTACATCTCCAGAAATAAAATCGGTGTACTCTCCACTTGCAATATAACTGGCGATCGCCTCCTCCGAAGACTTTCCCACAAGCCACTGTTCCCGGCAGCGTGCGCCGATCTTTTGCGCGATCAGTTCCATGATCTCATTGTACTCATCGATCTCATTCTCAGAAACATCGAAAAAAGCAGTGAATTCTTTGACTTTTGTGTTTTTGCTGCCGCCTGCCATCCTTGCTGACAAGAACACAGACAAGACAACTGCAGCCAGGATAATACCTGTCACAATTCTTTTCTTCATCCTGTCACCCTCTTTTCATCGTATCTGTATTCTTATTATACCCATTTTGCCATAGGCGGACAATATTATCCTTTTATTCTTTCACACCTCCGATGGTAAGTCCTGTCACAAAGTATCTCTGCAGGAACGGATACAGGCAGATAATCGGAAGCATGGTCAGAACCGTAGCAGCAGCACGCACGGATGTCGGTGTTACTGTTCCCGCCGCATTCTTCATCGCCTCTGCAGACGTACCCTGATTGGTAACGGATGACAACAGCTTCATCAACTCATACTGCAATGTGGTCAGATTCGAGCTCATTCTGTTGTAGAGCATGGCATCAAACCATGAATTCCACTGTCCTACTGCCACGAAAAGCGCAACGGTTGCATACACTGGCTTACAGAGCGGAGAAATGATTTTGACAAAAATTGTCATATATCCTGCCCCGTCAAGCTGTGCCGATTCTTCAAGGCTGTCAGGAATCCCCGCCATATAAGTACGGATTACCAGCATATTGAATGCGCTGACCATGCCCGGAACAACATATACCCAGAAGCTGTTGGTCAGATGAAGGTTCCTGTACAGCAAAAAGGTAGGAATCATACCGCCGTTCACATACATCGTAATAACCCAGAACAGGGAAAGCGGACGCTTGAAAATGAAATTTTTCCGACTCACGATAAATGCAAGAATTGCGTTTGCCACTAACGCGAGCAATGTTCCTATAATTGTCCTTGCGACAGTAATATATGCCCCCGTAATCAGGTTATCTTTCTGGAGCACCGTGACATAATTTTTGAATGTCCATTTTCTTGGCCAGAGATAAATGCCGCCTCTAAGCGCATCTGTACCATCATTAAGGGATATTGCAAGTGTGTTCAACACCGGATACAGTGTTATGACTACAAACGCAATCATAAACAAGGTATTGCACACAACAAACACTTTATCCCAGACAGAGGTTTTTATTTTACCGCTTCTATTCTTTTCCATTTGCTTCTCCTTCCTAGAATAACCGTTCTTCCCCGTTTTTCTTTGCAATCTGGTTTGCAATCACAATCAGCACGATACTTACAAAGCTTTTAAAGATACCCGCCGCAGTACCGATAGAAAAATCGTTCTGGCTGATACCCCATTTCAACACATAAATATCGATCGTCTGTGATACACTCTGTACCAGTCCATTTCCAAGCAGATACTGGATTTCAAATCCTGCATTTAAAACATTACCCACATTCATCAGCAGCAGAATCATGATCGTGGGCTTGATTCCTGGCAGTGTCACATAGCGAATACGCGCCCAGCGCCCTGCGCCATCCATGTTTGCCGCCTCATAAAGTGACGGATCAATCGCCGTAATCGCAGACAGATAGATAATGGCATTCCATCCTGTCTCTTTCCATACATTTGCAAAAGCCACAATCGGCCAGAAAAACTTCGGATGAGCAAAAAAATTAAGCGGCTGATCTAAAATATGAAATTTCAAAAGGAGTTCGTTGATGATACCTGTACTGGATAATGCATCGTGCAAAATACCTGTAACAATAATCCACGAAAGGAAGTGTGGCAAATACGAAATTGTCTGGACCGTCTTCTTGCCGCCGTTTGATTTCACCTCGTTTAACAGAATAGCAAACACAATTGCCATGACAAAAGTCACAACAAGATTAATCACACCCATGCCAAGTGTATTTCTGATTACACGGATAAAACTGTCATCCGAAAATAACTGTTTGAACTTATCCATCCCCACAAAGGCTGAATGAAGCAGTCCATCCTTAGGCTTATAGTTCTGAAAAGCCATTGCCCAGCCTGCCAGTGGGAGATAATAAAAGATCACGCCATAGATCACAAGAATAAGCGACCATATGATCAATACTTTCTGCTTTTTAATCTCTTTCCATGTTATGTTTTTCTTCTTTTCCTGTGAAGCCATATTTTCACTCCTTTTACAAAGGGCGGACCGATTTGATCTGTCCGCCCTGTCTGATTGCTTATATGAACTTAATTATACTTTGCAGCCTCCGCCATTCTACGGTCGAGTTCTGCCTGCATCTCATCCACAAATGCCTGTGGATTACAGCCGTTATATACATTCATGTATTCTTCCCATGCGCCCTCAAAATCACTTGCCATAACTACTTTTGGAAGATATTCATGTTTAATCTCGCCCATCTTTGCCCACGCCATGCCGCCTTCTGTAGCTGTCGTCATGTTGTTGGAGTAAGAGTACATCGGATACCATGGTCCGGGAGCCTCACTTGTTCCAAGCATATCTACATATGTTTCCGCGTCATATGCAGCAAAGCAATCCTGCACATTCTTGCTTAAGCTGTCATAAAACTCTTTCGGCTGGTTCTCTGGTTTCATGGCATTGACACCGTCCCTGCTTGTACCTGTATACTGCGGGAAGTATGAATATGTGCATGAATGGGAAGCTTTGTACGCTGTATCAGAAGACTGCATTCTCATATCCTCTGTTCTGGAAAACTCACCGTTCTCTTCTACATTGTAGTCCACGTCCTTTACACCCCAGAAACGAAGATCATGCACTTCCTGATCTAACAGATCATTGATAAACTGCATCGCGCCCTCAACATCCTTACAGCTTGTCGTGATGGCAATTCCGCTTGCTACATTCAATGTTCCGCCGGAATTGTGCCACTGGTTCTTAATGCCCTCCTCAATCGTAATCGGAAGCGGCACATAGTTACAGCCCTTGACATCAAGACCCTGCTGCTTTAAGGAATCATTTACATTGTATGCAAAATTCCACCACTGATCGATCATGCCCAGCACACGTCCTGTAGAAAGCTTTGCAATGTATTCGTCGTATGTCTGTGTAAATGATTCAGGATCTACAACACCTTTCTGAAACTCCTCATTCAGTTTCTGGAAATACTTCTTTGCCGTCGGCGTCGTATTATAGTCGATGATCGTGAGTGTGTCCGGATCAACGATACAGCTTCCATCATTGGGATATCCGTCGAGGAACTCTGGTGCGTTTTCAAGGCAGAAATAACGCCAGTCATCACACAGAATTGTATACTGAATATTTGCCGTGCCGTCTTCCATGGTAGGATTTGCCTCATTGTAACGCTCAATTAAGTCAAAGTACTGATCCATGGTATGTACCTCGGGATATCCTGCCCACTCGAGCACCCTTGTCTGAATCCAGAATGCCTCGTCGTTGTGTGTGGTTGCCTTCTCTTCCCCGTAAATATTACCAAACTGCTGTATCCAATAAATATGTCCATCGTTCTGTCTGAGTCTGTCCCACTCCTCCTCAGTCAGGAATTCCTTGATATTCGGGTACTTGTCAATATAGTCATCCAGCGCCACCAGCGCACCAGCATCATAGAGCTGTGCCATACCGTCTCCGCCATCAATAAAGTCAGGATACTCGCCGCCTGCAATCAGGGTACCAACTGCCTCCTGTGCTGTCTGCCCCGTAAGCCATGTCTCCTTTACCTTTGCCCCGGTTTTTTCTGCAATCATCTGCTGAATCTCATTGTCATCATTGATCTCCGATCCAGGAACTGCAAAGAACGCCGTAAACTCTTTTATATCGCCTGAATTTGATGCTTCCTTATTTCCGCTGTCTCCTGCCTGCGTACCTGTACTTGCACCTTCATTTGTACTTGTACCTGTCTGCGCAGAGTCACTGCCGCTGCAGCCTGTAAACATTGCCGACATCATCGCAGTTGCCAGCAAAACAGATAGTATCTTTTTTGTTCTCATAAAAATCCTCCATTCTTGTCAATTTGTTTGGAAAATCTCTGATTTTTCAAACTGCCTCCCTTGTTATCCGGTAATCTAATTCTACTTTAAAATCTGCCTAAAAAAACCCAACAAAGAATATATAAAAACATAAAAAAGTATAGATAATAAACCTATACTTTTTCGCATCTAATCTTTTTTTATGGACTGTTTTCTGAATTTGGAAGGCGTACAGCCTTTTGCCGCAATAAACTTGTTGATAAAATAATCTGTATTTTTATATCCCACATCCTCCGCAATCTTATAAATCTTATCATCTGTCCGCACAAGCATCTGTGCCGCCTGCTCAATACGGTAATTGTTCAGATAGTCTTTAAAGGACTGGTTATATTTTTTGCGGAATATCTGACCGAGGTAGGCATTGTTGATGTAGTACTTCTGCCCCAAATCCCGCAAGGTCAGGTTTTCCGCATAGTGTTCCCTGACCTCCTGCTCGATCAGCGAAAGCACGCCCCTTGACACATTCTTCCGAAGCTGCGCAAGATACTCCGCATACTCGCACGCAAATCTTGCCAGATGAATCCTGCTCCCCCTTTTCGCGCCATCCTCAAAGGCGCTTTCACTGATCAGGTGCAGGATTTCTTCCTGGTTTACACAGTCGTCCTGCTCTGTTGCAACATGGATCAGCTGAAACAAGAGATAATTGATATTGAGATTGATGGTCTCCCCCATTGCCCCTGTCCTGCGCAGCTCCTCGTACAGCCTGTCCACCGCCTCATGAATCCGCATCTTGTCATTCTGCTCTATGGCAGAAATCAGGTTGTCAAGTTCTGTCTTGCACAGGAGAATGCCGCCGCTATTTACCTGGATCTCTTCCTCATAAAAGTAAATGCTTTTCCGATCGTGAAATGCCTGCAGGGAGTTCAGCATACAAGCCGTACCGTAGGATTTTGACACTGCCGCAATATCTGCCACCTTCTTTCCCACCAGCATCACCAGCTGCTGCTTCAGCGCAACATTCAGGTAGCTTAAAAGTCTTTCGAGATACTCCTTTTCCACACAGTCATTTTTTGCCGCCATGTAATCACAGTAGATGAAACCCACATCATATATATTTCCTTCTGATGAAACATCAAGAATGCAATGTGCCTCATCCTCTTTCAGAAATTCCCTGCAGCTCTGGTAAAGCTTTCTCTGCCGGGAACGCATCTCCATATCCTCCACATCCTCCGGATTCAAAGCATCCATCAGTTGTATATCAATATATCTTACTCCGCCCGAAAGATGCATGTGGTTCGCGACATATTCCAGATTCATGTCATCGTACTTGCCAAGCAGCAGGGATATCACATTTCTTGCCAGATATGCCCTCTCCAGTTTCCTTTTGTCCTCCTGCCGCTGGATCTTGGTCGCTGACATGTTGGCAGCTTTCCTGATGATTTCTGTCAAAACTTCTTTCTCAACAGGTTTCAGCACATAATCCATGCAGGAATAATGTATCGCCTGCTGTGCATAAGAAAACTCACTGTAACCGCTAAGTATAACAAAATACGCGTCCGATACCTGCTCCCTGCGTATGGTCTCTAGAAGCTCCAGCCCTGTCATTTCCGGCATCTTGATATCCGCTATAATCAAATCCACCTTATTCGTCCTCAAATATGCCAGTGCCTCCCTGCCGTTTTGTGCTGTTGCAACAATCTCGCATCCCTCTTTCTCCCAGTCAAGAAGCACGGAAAGTCCCTGTACAATAAAAGGTTCATCATCAACCAGCAATACCTTTAACATATTTTGCCACACCTCCAAACTCTTTTCTATGATGCTTCATGTGGTATCCGTATCTGTACCATTGTGCCGACGCCTTTTTCGCTCTCCAGCGCAAACTTCACCCGGTTCTCTGTTACCATCTTTATACGGAGACAGGCGTTTACCATCCCTACCCTTCCCTTTTCCCGCAGACGGTCAATGCTTGCAGTCTGCATTCGCTCGAGAAGTTTCTGCCGCTCCTCCTCCTCCATGCCGCTGCCGGTATCCTCCACTTCTATACATAATTCTTCTTTTTCCATATAGATGCGCACAAAGATCCATCCCTGTGTCGTCTTGCTCTCAATCCCATGAATGCAGGCATTCTCAACAAACGTAACTACAGTAAGTTTTGGAATATTAATATCCATACACGCCTCATCTACATCAAGTTCATACGACAGCCTGTCGCCAAACCGATACTTTTGCAGGCCAAGATATGCTTCAACAAACTCCATCTCTTTACCGATCTCCACCGTATCTGTTGCCCAGTCCACATTCTGCCGCTCCATGACAGCAAGTTTCTCTACCATTTCTGCAATCTCAGTCTCGTCGTGAAGGACACAGTGCATCCGTATCGTCTCAAGCGCATTGAATAAAAAATGCGGATTAATCTGGCTGTGAAGCGCAAGCAATTCCGCATTCTGCCTTGCAATATCCATCTCCTGTTCCCGGATGCGATCCTTGTAAACCGTCTGTATCAGGTCATTTGTACGCACTGCCATTCTGTTATAATTTTCCATCAGCCTGCCAATCTCATCATTTCCACTGATCTTATCAATCCGGCTTAATTCCTCATCACCCACATTATCAAACACTTGGCTTAACTGCTCGATTCTCACTGTAAGCGAGCGGTTCAGCTCTCTCATCAGCTTCCATGGCAGAATCGCGTTTGTGAGTATAAGCAGTGCGATCAGCGGCATATTATCCCAGAGGTCTCTGAGCACATCCATCTCTGGTTCCAGGATATAGATCTGCATCTCACTGCCATACAGTGTCATCTCCTTGCTTACGCCAACTTTGTCATTCAGCGTAAACTGGATAAAATCCTGATTGATACTGCTATGGCCATCATTTGCCAGCAGGACTCTGTTCCCCTGGCAGATATATACCGGAAATTCATACCCCACCTTTACCAGACCACGCACCATATTGCCGTAGTCAAGCTCTATTTTCAAAAACTTGTCACACCTGCTTCCACTGAAAAAATCAAGCTTTTTTAAAAACAAAACCTTCCGTTTCGTCTCAACTGCCGGACTCTTTTCATTATCATAATAAAAATACAGCATTGTGTCCTGCCCAGACTCATCAAAAGTTCGGTACCATCTGGTATTTTCTATCGCTGACAGCTGAGAGAACTCGCCTCCGTTTACGATAGTGGGATTGTCCGCGTACATTGTGATGATCGTGTTATCCATCCCTGCACCGCCCTTAAACAGTGTGGTTTTCACAAAGTCCTGGTATGCCTCGACATACGCAAGCGCATCTGCATATTTGTGATTTAGATATCGTTCAATATACTCATTCATGTATATCTGCTTTGCTGTAGCTGCCGCATAGTCAATGCTGTTTGTCAGACTGTACTGTATGGCGCTCGCCTCATTTTCCATGGCATGCCGCTGTTTTGCATGCTGGTTATTCAACACAATATACAAAACGACACTGTCCGTCACAATCAGCGGAAGTAATACGCATAACACATACAAAATAGTCAGTTTCCTGCTCAGTCTGATATTGTTCATGAACCCATAAAGTTTATATATTATAATCCCCCACCTCCCTGTATGGTTTATTATGAAGCATATCAACAGCAAAAACAAGAGCGTATATCAATACGTAAATTCGTCGACTATATTTCCCAGACTATCTGCCATCTGTATATTTTCATCGGACTGACTTCTGATCTCGGCAGCAATGTCGGCTGTATATTCGCTTTTTTTCACGATATCATTGATCGCAGTGCTGTTCTGTTCCGATATATTTTTTACATCCGTAACATTCTCAAATATCTGGCCGACAGATATCTTCAAATTTCCGATGAGTACATTCAGCTTTTCAATCCCCTGTCTGATTATCTCTACAGAAGAACTGTATTCATTGGATTTCCCAGCAAGGTCGCCGAAGCTTTCCAGAACCTCCGTCTCCATATATTTCATGATCCTCTCAACACAGCTGTTCACTTCCTCTATACTGTCATTAGAAGATTCGCACAATTCCCTGATCCGTGCTGCAGTCGTCTTGGAAGTCTCTGCCAGTTTGCCGATTTCCCCTGCCACTACTGCAAATCCCCTTCCCATCTCTCCTGACCTTGCTGCCTCTATAGAAGCGTTGATTGACAAAAGATTGGTCTGATTGGCAATCTCCAAAATCTCTGATGCCATTCCATTAATCTGTGACAGGCTATTCAAACTGTCTAAGGCATCCTGCACGGAAACCTTCGTTGTCTCCAGCCGCTCTTTCGTATTATGGAAAGAACGGTTCGCACTTTCTCTCATCTGACTCGCATCGGCGAACATAACATCACTGGATTCGGAGCTGCCCTGCAGATTTGTCATAACTTCCCCAATCGACTGGTGCATACTGCCGATCTCATCATTGATTTTATCAATTGCATCACTGACCTGCTCCAAGCTTGCAGAGAGTTGTTGTGTCGTGGCAATATTATCAGATACGCAGTCCACCAGATTTGCCGACGAGCCGTTGAGCGCCGCCGCCTTGCTGTTCAGCTTCAGGCAGCATTCTTTCAGTGTGCGCACAATGCCATTCAATGATTCAATCACATTGCAGGAAGCATTTGCGATTTCCCCCAGATCATCATTCCGGCTGACATACGCTCTCATACTTCCATGGTCCGTAATATCACACTCTGCAATCTGGCGCAGCGTTTTTGTGATCGCTGACAAGGGCTTCATATATTTTGAAATAATAAGATAAGATACACTAATCAGGAACAGCAAAGCGATACTGCACAGCATCAGCAGCTGTATCCTGGCTGTATTTACCGTGGCAAAAATCTCATCTGCCGTATCGGACAGCAAAAACATCCAGTTTCTGTCCGGCATATAATGATAGGCGGCAATACTGCGCACTCCATTGTCATCATATTCCACATAATCTGTAACCGCCATCCCGTTACTTTGTTTTAATTTGGCGAGCATATCGGTCACATATTTTTCCTCTGCGACACTCCCGCACATTTCTTCATTCTCATGAAAAATATACTCTCCTGTCTGTGTATTGACCAGATAGTATTTTGCATGATCTAAGCCTGCATTGGGCAGTCTGTCCAACATCTCCTTCAGACCGGAAATATAGATTCCGGCACCTACTAACCCAACCGGTTCCCCCCTTTCATCCATGCATGCGCGATACATGGAAATAATCTGCTGCCCGCTCGCCGGTGAAAAGATAAATCCCACGTTATATACCCCCTCTGCTGCAAGCATAGAATCCTGTAATGCTTTCAGTGGTTCTCCCTCTCTCGTAGTGATTCCGACAACCGCGGCATTCGTATGTGCAAGCACATGCGTATTCCACTCACTGGCATATATCCCCTCCAGATTTTCAATATCCCCGCTGTACACTTCCGTATACTTCTGCGCTGCAGCAACGGCATTCTCATCTGTCGGATTCAGAAAGAGCGTCCCGATCTCGCCCGCCCTGCTGTATGCGGTAAGATAACTTTCTGTCTCACGTACATAGTTCTCTATAATCTGTGAACGTTCATCAACAATTGTCTGCATACTTTCAATCGTTTTCTCCCGAATATTTTTTGTAATTGTATTGCCTACAAACAAATACAGTACTGCAAAAACAATAATCTGTGCAGCCATCATCGCTCCAGTAATCCTATAGGCAACCTTTTTCTTTCGTCTCATCATCTTATCCTCCGTTGAATAGTCAGAAATTAGACTCGTGAACCGCCTGTTCCGTGCCATTGCAGCCCACAACGCTAATATCTTTTATATAAATCTTTCATCAGGAAACATACCCAAATCCAAGAATGGTAAACTGCTTGTCCTCACACCCCCGCTCCATCTCAATCACAATCGTATGCATACGACTTTCTTTATCATTGAAAACAATCTTTGCATTACAATGCGTCCACCCTACTTCGCGCGGATCAACCACGAGAGCCATCCTGTTATCCACATATACGCATACCCTTCCCACATCACAATCTGCCGAGTCCTTAAATAAAATCAACAGCGCCCTGCATTGAATTTTCATCACAAATGGTCTGCTGCCATCTTTGTGAAACCAGTTATGCGGAAACTGAGGCGTCTGTGTGGTGTCTTCATTGCGCTCCACAGACTGCAGATTGTAGTCTATATTGCAAAAATCGCCGCAGTCAATCACTGCTCCTGCTGTATTGTCCTTTCTGTCAAGCAGATGCACATCCTCAAAATCCGCTCCAATCACATATGTCTCAGGCAGTCTCAGCACAGTCCCTGCATCGTCTGCATCACTTTGATCTATCTCACGAAACAGGTTTGACATGCAGTCTGCAATGATTCTGTGTCCTACATTACTCGGATGATAAATGTCGTAGAAAAATTGATTTTTTGACAGTACCCTTCCTTCCTCCCTGCTCCATGAAAACTGCTCTGTCACGGCATCCTTTATGCTTATCATCGGCAGATGATAATGACAGCCTACAGGACTTAACCTGTCCTGCAGGTTCCAGTCATAGGAAAACACCAGAAACAGCAAAATCACCGCCGGATGATTCGGCAGTTTCAGTATTTTGCGCACAAGGCTCTCATAACACACCCCCTTAGTCTCATCACCCTCATCATTGACGGCATATTCCACTACAACCAGATCCGGATTACATTTCCCATAGTTTAGAATATCCCTTTCAAAGCGAACTACCCCGAGTTCCGATGCGGTTCCCCCGACTCCCGCTTTTACAAACCGGACATTGTCGCCCGTTCCATATTGATCTGCAAATGCCTTGTATGACCGATATGCATAGCAGTTCGTATGAATTGGTACGGCGCCGGCTCCCTGCGTTATGGAACCTCCTATATAGGCAAGCGTCACCTGCTCACCGTTTTTTGCCCTGTCTATGACACTCTTTATTTTTGCCGTATTTCCCATTGACATGACAGATCGTGCTATCATATCCCGATATGCCTTTGAAGTATAGTCAATATCAAAATCTTCTATCACCTCCGGCGCTTCAAACCCATCATTTAAATACAGCTTCACATTTACTGTCGCTACCGTTTCCGGCTCATCAAACACAAAGCGAATCTGCCCTGGCACGTTATCGTCCTCTGACCAGTTTTCCTCCTCTAAAACGTATCTGTTCTCCATACCATCACAACACACCGTATGGCAAATAGATGTACCAGAATGATATATATCCGTTTTCCCATACATCTGAAACACAAAATCCGCTTTTTGGCTGCTTTCTTTTGCCGAGACAGTCACGCCAATACTATGTACCAATTTTCTGAAGCCTTCTGTCGTTTCCAATAAATTCAGCATACTTTGATCACTGATGTTTCCTGTTATTCTGGCGCTATCCGTAAGCCTTCCATTGTCCTGATACAAAAACTGTATTCCTTTGCCATCCGGCTGCGGACTTGCAAAAATTTCCTTTTCCCGTATAAGATAGAAAAACGGTCTTTTTGCCACCGGGTCTGTTGGCGCTGCTACTCCTTTGCTCATGCTCTGTTCCTCCTTGTCCATTACCTTCTCTTCCTCTTAATCTGATACATCAGCGTATCAGCACGACTGATGTAGTAATTAATGTCAGACGCCTCATCCGCAGATGAAGTGATAATCGTGCCGATGCTCATACTCAGTGGAACCGGAAGCTCCTTTTTCTCATTATAGGCGCATACCCTGTCCTCAATCTTCTTTTTTATCCAGTCGGCATTCCTATCCTCCCTGTAAGTACCCAGCATC
Source organism: Lachnospiraceae bacterium (assembly GCA_029068555.1). GTDB lineage: Bacteria > Bacillota > Clostridia > Lachnospirales > Lachnospiraceae > COE1. Next base: position 10,258 of record JAIECJ010000149.1, on the reverse strand, counting down.
AAAAACTCGTCCCCGCCATAGCGTATGCATAGATAATTACGATCAGGACAGGACTGCATTAAAATCCATGCAGCAGCCTGAATCGCCCGATCGCCAACCTCATGTCCGTAAATATCATTAAGCGACTTTAAGCCATCCAAATCTCCAAACAGAAATAATGTCTGTCTGTTTTCCGCTATATTTTTTTTCAATAAAGGCTCCCCCAGATCCCTGATGGCAAAACGATTATACAAATCTGTAAGCGAATCATGCATATACATATGCTCCAGCTTCCTGTTCAGCTTTCTAATGCAGGAATTCTGTTTGATATGCTCGATCGCTGCATTCAGCTCGCTAACCCAGTAAAACAAATTACCGTCATAAATATATTTTAAGCAGTCCTGTAGTATACAATATCCAAAATTTCTGCCCTGAAGGTGCAGGGGAAGAAATACAAAAACATGGGCATTCTTACCGTCCTCCAGATAATTCTCTGGCACCAGTTTTGATGTCTGTATCATCACCGGCGCACTGCCCGCATCCATATCCTCCTGAAACAGCAGACGCATCCGTGACGGATATCCCTTTTGGTCAGTCTCCTCTATCGTATTTTCCGGCAAGGGATTCAGATCATATTCCTCCTGATTGATCATAAGACACAAACGAGAAAACGAGAATCGCTTCCGTTCCTTTTCCAGTGCCGTACAAAACTCCTTCTCGTCCTGACATGCCAGAAGGCGCTTCTGCATAATATTAATACTCCACCGGATTCCCATATTGTTATACTCCATATCCGATTTTTCCTTCTGTACTTTTTTGAAATCCCAAATGCCCTTACCACATCCACAGCTTAGATTGGGACTGAATCTGGATTTCACATAGACCGCATGCGGATATTTTCTTCCTTCCATCATGCCAAGCAGCTGTTCCACAGCCTGTCTGCCCAGACTTTCCCTGCTTCTGCCCACACTCGAAATCGACGGAATATTACAATATGCCTGTGACAGATTGTCAAAGCCTGTCACAAGCACATCATCAGGAACGCTATACCCAAACTGCTCTGCCATCTTTATATACCCTATTGCCATGTCATCATTTGCACAGACTACTGCATCCGGAAGCTCCATTCCCATCTCATAAAAGTCCCAGAATGCCTGCTCACCGCTTTCCCTCGAAAAGCAATAATCCCGTATCCTGTCCTGTTCCACAGGAATACCATGTCTGACCAGTACATCCACAAAGGCTTTTCTCCGCTCCATGTTTTCTATGTGATCATGAAATCCGCCGACAAAATTCATAATGCGGCATCCATGTACTGTAATCAAATGTTCCACTACCTCTGACATAGCAGTATAATTATTCGTACCGATGAAATGAAAATCGGGCACATCCTGCTCGATGCTGATACAGGGAATCTTCCTGTCCTTGATCTGCTTCATTAGTGTTCCCAGTCTGCTGTATGATGCGATATTATTGGATAAAATGAGCACCCCGTCAAAATCTGACTGGAGGGCGAGGTTAAATATATTATATTCACAGTCATTAAACTCCTTTTCCTCCTCAAACCCTCCATATGTATTAAAAATATACATATCATTATTTGTCTCATTTATCTTCTGCTGCATGCCGTTTAATATCCCACCAATATGCTCCCCATTCCAAGCGGTAGAAAAAACTGCTATCTTCTTTCCCATTTTGTATCCCTCTGCAACTTTTATCCGTTTCCGTTGTGCCATGTTTTCGTTTCTTTCCCTTGCGGTTTTCTTTATATCAATTATTCTCAGGCTCCATACTGAAATAATTTAAGTTGTCATTCACTACAATTGACAGTTTCTTCAGCTCCATTGCTGTCCTTGCAAGTGATGCTGTCGCATCGTTCAGCTCATTCATCGAAGCATTTGTCTGTTGTGTTGATGCCGCATTTTCTTCCGCAATGGCAGAAAGGTTTGTCATTAAGTCAACAACCTTTTTTCCTGCCTTTCCGCACACATCGGCCTGCTGCAGCACATCCATCATACCGCCTGACGTGGATCGTATTCCCGTCTCAACGGTATTAAACTTCATCTTTGTCTCATCCAGTTTCTCCTTCTGACTTCCAATGATATCCGTCACCTCATTGATTGACTGTACTGTCTGCCGGGATTCTTCCGAGAGTGACAAAATGATCTCGTCAATTATCTTAGCTGATGAATTTGTCTGTTCCGCCAGCTTCTGTATCTCACTTGCCACCACTGCAAAACCTCTGCCGGCCTCACCGGCTCTCGCCGCCTCTATACTGGCATTGAGCGACAAAAGGTTCGTCTGGCTTGCAATCTCCGCAATCAGATTGACCACTTCCTGAATCTTCACAACAGATGCATTTGTCTTATATATCTGCTCCGAAATCCTTTGAAACGCCTCTGTTGTCATATCACTTGTACTGCTCAACTCCTGAACGATTCTTGTCGCTTCCCTGCCATTCTCGCTCATATCCCTTGAAGTCGTTGACAGCATATTAACACCATCCATGATCAGAAGCATGTTTTCCTGCATATTGGAAACCTGCAACGATGAACTAGAGATATCCTCTGCCTGCGCAGAAGCCCCATGCGCAATTTCCTCCAATGCAGTACTAATTACCTCTGCTGCTGTTTTTGTCTTGTTTGCCTTATCCTCAAGGATACCCCCTGACTGTGCAAGCTCTGTGGAAATCTCCTGAAGCTTCCCTATGCTGCCCACAAGCTTATCAAGAAATGCATTCAGGCTTCGCCCAAACTGTGCAAACTCATCCTTTCCGTCAGCTCTTACCCTGACTGCGATTCTGCCTTGTGTTATTTTATCCAGGGTCTTCCTGAATAACACAACATTTCTGTCAATGCTCGTTCCGATCAGTACAGTCATCCCAACCAGTACAATGGTGGCAAGCACAATCACAATTACGCTGACTCTCATTACATTAACCTTTATAGCCACCATATCCTCGGATGCAGTCTTTTTAATGGTCTCGCACAAACTTGTAAGCTCACTGTTCAACTGCACATTTTCCGATTTCAATGCAAGTATTCTGTCGTCCACTTCCCGCATCTGCTGGATAATATCTTTCTCTGCACTCAATTTTGCAAGTGCGTTCTGCGCAAGCTCCTCACTGGTTGTATAGAGCGGGATATTCTCTGCCACTTCCGCCATCAACGTCTCTATCTGTCCATAAACTTCTGTGACGGATTTGCCTTCCACCACCAGTTTACTGTATTCGTCCATATACTTATCAAGCTGCTCAACACTTCCTGCATAGCCGTACACACCAGAATAGGATCCGCCGTACTTGTACTCGTATTCCATACCGTTTGGCTCAAAATACATCGTATATTCGATATTTGAATAATTCTGGGGCGCATATTCTTTTACCGAAATTTGTGCGGCGAACTCCTCCCATCCCTCGTTTGCCGCATTAAAATTACAACCGACACGGATTGCCGGAACTAAGTCAAATGTCGTTATCTCACTGTCTACATAAGCAAGTCCTGTTCCATTTACTTTGTCAAGCGCACTAATATCAATCTCTGCAAAATTAGCGCCGTCCGTAAGCCTGACATCCGTTATATAGCAATTTTTGTCATAGGTAAGCGTTCCGCCTACCCGAAATGCCAGCGTATTTCGTTTGACATTTTCCGGTACAGGCCCTTTGTAAACTACTTTTACATATTCTTTACCGTCCACTGTCACATGTTCACCGCTTGTCCACATGCGGGCATCAATCCACTTTATTTCAAGCCAGTCCTCCTTGTCCACCAGTGTCAGAAAGCTTTCTCCCAAGGCTCTGCTGGCCTCAATATACTGCTGATACAGTCCTGCATCCTTACTAAAACTTCTTGTACCTCCCAGATTACTGATCTCGCCGTAATTCGTCTCAATCCTTGTCAGACTGTTAAGCATCTGACTTACATCTCCGGTATACTTATCGTTTGTCATTGTCTGCAGCGATTTCACATTTGCAATCATCTGTTCTAGGTTGCCCAAAATGCCATCCAGATATTTTTGTTCTATGTAATATTGGTACTGTGCCTCAAGAGCAAGGTTTTTTGCCTGCAGCACATCAATCTCATTGGCAATTGACTCGATTTCACTGTTTGTACTGCTTCTATTGATGGAATTGATTCCTATTACGCCAATCACAACTGCCACAAATATTGAAAAAATACCCATGAGCAGTATCTTACTTTTAATTGTCTGAAATATTTTGATACTTTGTGTTTTTTTCACATTGTTCATCATACCTGTTCTCCTATTCTCCATCAATTATTTTCGATCCATTGCTCTCTATGTGACAGCCTACTAATACTTTTTCATTGTATAAAAAATCTGATGCTAAAAAACCCGCTAAATTAAATAACATATCCCCATTTTTTATGAGTATTTTGTAATTTCCGTCAGCTAATGCTGACAATTTTCACGCGGATGCCCGTGTGCATAGCAAAAACAGCACCTAAGCCTTTCGGCTTAGGTGCTGTTTTTGCTATGCACAGTATCTTATTCAATCAATTGTTCTGTATCAGGCAAATGGATTCTCCGTAGGATACGGAAGTGACTTCGGCTGATTATAATTCAAATCCTCAACTGGTACACCGATATACTTGAATACCTCGAACAATGCCTTTCCAAAGTGGCCAAACGCAACCGCCCCGTGATGTGGATAATTCTTCTCAATCAGTACATGTCTGTAAAAACGCTGCATCTCAGGAATCGCAAATACACCAATGCTTCCAAACGACTTTGTCGCCACCGGAAGAACCTCACCCTGTGCGATATATGCGCGCAGCTTGCAGTCTGCTGTAGACTGTAAACGGTAGAATGTGATGTCACCCGGAAGGATATCGCCCTCCAATGTACCCTGTGTAACCTCCTCGGGAAGTGTCCTTGCCATAATCATCTGATACTTCATGCTGCAGAAGCTAAGCTTTTTCGTGTTCGTATTTCCGCAGTGGAAGCCCATAAATGTATCATTGTGTGTATAGTTGAACTTATCCTTGATAGACTCGCTGTACATGTCTGCCGGCACAGTGTTGTTGATATCGAGCAGTGTAACTGCATCCTGACTCACACAGGTACCGATGAACTCGCTCAGACATCCATAAATATCAACCTCACACGATACAGGGATACCCATACCTGTCAGACGGCTGTTTACATAGCAGGGAACAAAGCCAAACTGTGTCTGGAATGCCGGCCAGCACTTTCCGGCAATCGCAACATACTTGCGGTAACCCCTGTGCGCCTCTACCCAGTCAAGCAGTGTCAGTTCATACTGTGCAAGCTTCGGAAGCACCTCGGGCTTCATATTGCCTTCGCCAAGCTCTGCCTCCATCTCTTTCACCTTTGCAGGGATTCTCTCATCGCCGTCATGCTTCTTGAATGCCTCAAAGAGATCAAGCTCTGAGTTCTCCTCAATCTCAACACCAATATTGTATAGCTGCTTGATTGGCGCATTGCATGCAAGGAAGTTGAGCGGTCTGGGACCAAAAGAAATAATCTTCAAATCCGAGAGTCCGACAATCGCCCTTGCAATCGGCATAAACGCATTGATCATATCCGCACATTCCTCTGCTGTCCCTACAGGATATTCAGGGATATATGCCTTGATATTGCGAAGCTTCAGGTTATAGCTCGCATTCAACATGCCACAGTATGCGTCCCCTCGTCCGCCGATAAGATCATTCTGTGTCTCCTCTGCCGCAGCGATAAACATGGCAGGACCATCAAAATGCTTTGCCAGAAGTGTCTCTGAAATCTCTGGGCCGAAGTTTCCAAGATATACACAGAGTGCATTACAGCCCGCTTTCTTGATATCCTCGAGTGCCTGTACCATATGTATCTCACTCTCCACAATGCAGACAGGACATTCATAGATGCCATCCATACCGTATTTGTCCGCATATGCCTTGACTAATGCCTTCCTCCTGTTCACAGAGAGACTCTCCGGGAAACAGTCACGGCTCACTGCTACAATACCTACTTTAACCTGTGGTAAATTGTTCATTTTGAAATCCTCCTTAATTGAATACAGTAATCATTATCACTGCATAATATCACGCCAGCTCCTGACAATTCCAGAGTTCCCGATGCAGTACACACACCGAAACACTTTCCATTTCCTCTGTAATATGTCCAAGTCAGCTATTTAAAATGTGCCCGTGCACGCTCTAAAAGCTATCTTCATAATAATTTGTATTAATCCAAAAATCAAGTGAATATTTTATTATATTTTATTTTCGTCAAAATACAATAAAATGTATGATGCTTTCTGTTAAAAATGCATAGTGTCTCACGCTGTTTTTATTGTTGCCTCTGCTCACCTCACCTGATTTTGACACAATATATGTTCATTGAAGGGACAAACAGTAACCTGCTGAGTTACTGTTCACACCTACGCCAAAGTAGTGGGAATCGTGCGCCAAAATGCTTGCCTTTTAGCATTTTGTGTGCAAAATCTGTTATAATTCACACCTCAATAACTTATAAGTTGATGAAAACTGGCGTTGGTGTGAATTGTAACCCTGCTGACACACATATAGCGTGCACGTGCAACATTCCGCTTGCTTTTTCCATTCATAAACAGTATACTGATATTAATAACAATTTTTTGCAAAGGTGAGCTATGGGGCGGCGACTGCTAATCTAATGGCTCTGGAATGAATTATAAAACGTATTGAAAAAATAGAAGAAGATTCAAAAGAATCGTCACAACTGACAGAAAACACTTTAAATGCTTAACCGGAGGAAGCTATGGCAACAATAAAAGAGATTGCTGCACTGGCTGGCGTTTCCCGCGGAACCGTTGACCGTGTACTCAACAACCGAGGTTCCGTCAATCCCGCCACTGCCGAAAAAATTAATGAAATCGCGAAAGCGCTTGACTATAAGCCAAACAAAGCCGGGCTGGCGCTTGCCGCCCAAAAAAAGAAAATAAAGCTAGGCGTTATCCTTTTCTCCACGGACAATCCTTTTTTTGCTGATGTATTGAAAGGCGTCCATGAAAAAGCGGAGGACTTAGCCGGATATAACTGCACCGTTCTCGTAAAGCAGATTGCAATCAATGTTGATGCACAGCTAAACGCCATTGACGAACTACTCCAGGAAGATGTAAACGGCATTGCACTCGCTCCGCAAAATGACGACCGCATCCGCATTCGCATCAATGAACTTCATGAACAGGGGATTCCTGTTGTGACCTTAAATACAGACATTGAAAATTCGACGCGCATGGCCTATGTCGGAAGCAATTATACCAAAAGCGGCAGGACTGCCGCAGGTCTGTTACGGCTGATGACGCATGGCGATGTCCAGATCGGAATCATTACAGGATCGTCAGACATTCTCTGCCATACAGAACGCATTGCAGGTTTCACAGATGCACTGAAGCCATATCAGGAGCGCATTCATATCGTGTCGGTTGTCGAGACACATGACGATGAAATTGAAAGCTACGAACAGACTGCCCGCCTCCTGAGGGAGCATCCTGGGATAAACGCACTGTTTTTCGCCGCCGGTGGTGTATATGGCGGCTGCCGCGCCATAACATCCCTCGGGCTTTCAGGGAAACTGTGCGCGATTGCCTTCGACAAAGCCGAAACGACTGAACAATTTCTGCGGGATGGCGTATTGTCCGCCGTCATCTGTCAGCAGCCGCGCATTCAGGGCAAAAAACCGCTTGAACTGCTCTTTCACTACCTCACTTCCGGACAGCGCCCTGACCGGGAGTACAATTATACCGCAGTCGATATACGGATATTGGAAAATATATGATTAAAACTCTGTCATGTTCGGTCTAAAACGCAATGGCAGCATATTCATCTGCAATTTTGGATTGATGCGCGCCTCGATTGCAATGCTCTCGCAAAAGCGTCTGAACAGTTTCTGGTACGCTTCCTCTACTGCTGAGTACACTATACTGTCCTCGTCAAACGCAGCCCCCTGCATGAGATACCACTTTTTGAAGCTTGCATGCAGCCCAAATATCTGCGTGTTTTCGTCATAAATCACAAAATTGTCAGCAGGCAGCCGGTCAGCAAAGTGCGGCATCAGAAACGGGAGCACATGGTGCTTTGCATCAATTTTGGCATACAGCATCCCGTTTTGCAGCTCCGAGAAGCGCAAAAACTGTTTCAGATGGCACAGCTCGTTATCTGCTGCCCGCGCACACTTAAATGTGCGCTGCACACAGTCCTCCTGCAGCCGGTTAGTTATATTGCTGTCCTTTTGTTTCAGTCCTAAAACAATTGTGTGGTATACCGCGTCCGCCTTATCCTCGAAACAGGACACCATCGCCATACTGATTCTGTACCATGTCTCGTCTCCCAGCTGTCTGACCATGGTATCTGTTACTTTGTCTGCTTTCTCATGATCTGTCCGCACAAACTCATATTGCGTAAATAAACGCTGTATATCCGGTTCTTTTATTGCGAGATGAATCCTGTCATGGCTTTCTATTCCTTTCCTCTTTTTGAACTGATATGCCTCATAGACTCCTGTAAGGATTCCCTCTATACTGTCCTCGCATATTAATACATACTCTTCCAAATTGATCCTCCATCCACTTTACACCTGCTCACAGACTGTATTACTCTGGCATATCCGGCGTAATCTGTTGCGATATTTAACCGCCGAACCAATACAATGCAGCTTATCCGGTCACCGTCGCCTGGTTTTTTCCAAACAGTTCTACATTCTCCTGCGCATCATCGAACAGCGACAACTGTCTATAAGTCATATCGTCTTTATCAAACGGCAGCTTCTCATGATCTGCCAATAAATTTCTTGTAATATAATCTTCCTCGATTTTCGTATGATACATCATTTTCCCGCCGCACGTTATAAAATACAATGCGCGCTTTAAAACCACACCAATCTTTTTCAGATTGTCAAAGTTCAGTGCACCGCTTCTTCTCGCCTTGCAGATACGCTGTGCACTTTTCACGCCAATTCCAGGCACACGCAGAAGCATCCTGTAATCCGCCTTGTTGATTTCCACTGGAAACTGATCAAGATGCTGTAGTGCCCAGTCACATTTCGGATCCAGCAGCACATTGAAATTCTGATGGCGCTCGTTCAGTAATTCATTCACACGAAACTGGTAAAACCGCAGCAGCCAGTCTGCCTGATAAAGTCTGTGTTCACGCAGAAGCGGCGATGCCGTCTGTACCGCCGGAAGCGCCTTGTCTTCATTCACACCTACATAGGCGGAATAAAATACCCTCTTCATGCCAAATTTGTCATATAGTCCCTCCGCCACTGACATAATCTGATAATCACTCTCCGGTGTGGCACCTATAATCATCTGTGTCGACTGTCCTGCCGGAACAAACGACGGTGCACTGCGATACAATGCCAGCTCCTGTTTTCCCTGTGCAATCCCGTTTTGTATCTGCCGCATCGGCGTCAGAATTGTTTTCCGGTGCTTGTTTGGCGCAAGCTTTTCAAGCCCTTCCGCTGTCGGAAGCTCCAGGTTGACACTCATCCTGTCTGTCAGATATCCAATCTGCTGAATCAGCAGGGGATCTGTCCCCGGAATCCCCTTCACATGCACATATCCCCGAAAACGGTACACATTTCTAAGCCGAAACAAAGTCTGATAGATAAGTTCCATCGTATAACTCGGATTGTTGACAATGCCGGAACTTAAAAACAGCCCCTCTATATAATTTCTTCTGTAAAAATTCATGGTGAGTTCACAGATTTCATTCGGTGTAAAGGTCGCACGCGGGACATCATTGCTCCTGCGGTTTACACAGTACTTGCAGTCGTAGGCACATTCATTTGACATCAATATTTTTAGGAGCGAAATACACCTGCCATCCGCGGAAAAGCTATGGCAGATGCCCGCTGAGACACAGTTTCCCATGTCCCGACCGTTTCCTTTCCTGTCAACGCCCGAACTGGTGCATGCCACGTCATACTTGGCGGCATCCGCCAGTATCGCAAGCTTGTCCATAATAGTCTGTGTCGACGACGCACACAACTCTATATTTGATTTTTTGCCATTCTGTATGTCATGAATTAATTCATCCATATCCCAAATTCCCCTGATTCAACTTACATTTTTCAAACACGCTCTAAAACAATAAGAGCGAACAAATTTTTGGAATTTTTGTTCGCTCTTATGATATCATACATTTGTTCTGATTGCAACCGTTTTTTATAATTGTCTAAATTGCAGAATACACCCGGTTCCTGTTCACACCTACGCCAAAGTAGTGGGAATCATGCGCCAAAATGCTTGCCTTTTAGCATTTTGTGTGCAAAATCT
>JAIECJ010000148.1 GCA_029068555.1 Lachnospiraceae bacterium | reverse complement strand
TTTTGCACACAAAATGCTAAAAGGCAAGCATTTTGGCGCATGATTCCCACTACTTCGGCGTAGGTGTGAACAGTAACGACAGCGCGTTACAATTCACACCAACGCCAGTTTTCATCATCTTATATGTTATTGAGGTGTGAATTATAACAGATTTTGCACACAAAATGCTAAAAGGCAAGCATTTTGGCGCATGATTCCCACTATTTCGGCGTAGGTGTGAACAGTAACGACAGCGCTTATTTTTCCTGTTACTGAACTTTCGCCCAGCCATAGGCATACTTGACTGCCTTTCGCCAGCCTGCAATCCGTTTTTGCCGGTCATCGTCGGTGGCTGTAGGCGTAAAGGCCTGGTCACTTATCCAGTTTTCCATGACTTTTTCCTTGTCTGCCCAATAGCCCGCCGCAAGGCCTGCCAGATAAGCGGCTCCCATGGCGGTTGTCTCCACGCACTGCGGCCGGATAACGGGAACGTTGACAATATCTGCCTGTGTCTGCATCAGGAAATCGTTTGCACTCGCTCCGCCGTCGACCTTGAGGGTAGTAAGTTTCATGCCCGAATCCGCCTCCATCGACGCAAGGACATCATTTACCTGATATGCTATGGACTCCAATGTGGCACGTATGATATGGCACTTGTTTACGCCGCGCGTAATTCCGACAATGGTTCCCCTCGCGTATTGATCCCAATATGGCGCGCCAAGCCCGGTAAAAGCCGGAACGACATAACAGCCGTTTGTATCCGCTACCTTTTTTGCCATGTACTCAGAATCTTCAGAAGAATCAATAATCCGCAGCTCATCGCGGAGCCATTGGATTGCGGCACCCGCCACGAAAATAGAGCCCTCCAGCGCATAGTTTACTTTTCCGTCAAGTCCCCATGCAATTGTGGTCACAAGTCCGTTCCTGGAAAAAACAGGCTTTTCACCTGTGTTCATAAGCAGGAAGCACCCTGTGCCATATGTATTTTTTGCCTCTCCTGCCGTGAAACAGGTCTGCCCAAACAGCGCCGCCTGCTGATCTCCGGCCGCACCCGCAATGGGGATTGCGCCCCCAAGATAGGATGGATCCGCCTCCCCATACACGCAGCTTGAGGGCTTCACCTCGGGAAGCATACACTTTGGGATGCCCAATTCCGTAAGAATTTCATCATCCCATTCCAGCGTATTGATGTTAAACAGCATTGTCCGCGAGGCATTGGAATAATCCGTAACATGGACTGCACCTTTTGTCAGCTTCCATATCAGCCATGTCTCAACTGTTCCGAACAAAAGGTCTCCATTTTCAGCTTTCTGCCTTGCACCGGGAACGTTGTCCAGTATCCACTTTACTTTTGTCGCCGAAAAATAAGCATCAATGACCAGCCCTGTCTTTTGTTTAAATATTTCCGTGAGTCCTTTTGCTTTCAAGGCATCACATATATCGGAAGTCCGTCTGCACTGCCACACGATGGCACGATGGACGGGCTCTCCTGTGTGCCTGTCCCACACAATAGCAGTCTCTCTCTGGTTGGTGATTCCGATTGCTGCGATATCCTTTGCTGATGCCCCTATCATATTCATCGCCTCGACTGCGACGCCAAGCTGGCTTGCCCAGATTTCGTCTGCATCATGCTCTACCCAGCCCGGCTGCGGGAAATACTGTGTAAATTCCCTCTGTGCCATGCTGCATCGCCCGCCTTTTTTGTTAAATAAAATGCATCTGTTGCTTGTCGTTCCTGCATCCAGCGCCATAATATATTTTGGCATATGTTCCTCCTCCGTTCCTGCTTTATTTCCTGAATTTAATGATATCAGTATTTTCCATACCTTGCAATAGGTGTATTTTTTACTGCCTTCTGTGTCTATTTTATTATTACTGTTCACACCTACGCCAAAGTAGTGGGAATCATGCGCCAAAATGCTTGCCTTTTAGCATTTTGTGTGCAAAATCTGTTATAATTCACACCTCAATAACTTATAAGCTGATGAAAACTGGCGTTGGTGTGAATTGTAACATTTTATTTTATAGGAAACGGCAAATACTTTTGTCGTTTCCTATAGATATTGTATTTAAAAGGGGCTGCGCACTAAGTACTTAGTGCGACAGCCCCTTAAATATTTTCAGCATTTATTTAGGTCTTACTGTCAGACTCCTGATATATCCGTCCTTGTCCGCCTCGCGGACTGTTGCGATTGCCATGATGTGATAATCCCCGAAACTTGCTATAAATTCTGCCTGCTCCTCATTGACCACTTCCGCACTCATAATCGAATACTGGCGGAAACCGAATTTATTGCGGAAGAACATGTTGATCGCCTCCCTTCCATAAATGTGGTACTCTCTCTGGCTGGAGGAGTTTGAGCAGTAATCACACAGGATTCCATCCTTGGTAAACAGCTCTGCCAGTCCTGCAAAATCTTTATTTTCCATTGCCTCTATATATTTTTCAATTGGCTTCATTTTTCTCTCCTCCTAATATACTTTCTCTGAATTTAATAACGCATCAGTCCCACCGTCGACAAACATGACATTTCCGTTGATTCCGCTTGCTTTGGGCGATACCAGGAAAATCATTGCCTCCGCAATTTCGGATGCATCCATCAGTGTTTCCGTTCCGAATTTCGTGGGTATCGGAAGTGCATTTAATGCCATTTTGGCAGATGTACTCATGGTTGCGGTCATAGCAGTGTTGACGTTTCCCGGAGCGATCGCATTGATTCGCACGCCGTTTGCCGCCCATGACGCAGAGACTCTTCTCACCCAGCGCGCCAGCGCATACTTTGTAGATACATACATGCTGTTGCCAATACTCAGGTTGGAATTGTCGAGACTGCTAATCAGCTCCAGCACTCTTTTCTCATCACCAATATTGTTCAACAAGTCAGCAATGTCCATCCTGCCAGCCCCCTGTGAAATTGTGTTGGAGGCAGTAACCACACAGCTTCCATGCTTTTTCTCCAACAAGTCATACACGCCTTTTGCAACTGCAACTGTACCAAAATAATTTAATGAAATGATCAGCGCCAGATTCCCGCAGGCTCCCGATACGCCAGCATTGCAAATCATGCCGTCAAGTCCATCCGGACACAGTTCATGCAGTTTGCCGACCGCCTCCGTCCGTCCTACCTCTGTGGCGAGGTTTACACAGATATCCCCGCCCTTGAGGTCGATATTGATGACCTTGTGTCCTTCCTGTTCTAAAAGTTCCTTTGTCTTTGCACCTATACCGCTCGATGCACCAGTGATTGCATATACGCCCATTTTCTTTTCCTCCTTGTGTTCTATGTGCCCTTGTGTTTTGTTCTGTATTTTATTATAATGATATTTGATATTATTGAAATAACCAAAATGAGTTTTTTTAAGGAGATCAGATGAGATATGCTAACCTATGACTTAACGCAAAGAGCCCGGCTTTCTATCTATGAATATCTCTACCAGTGTATCAAACAGGACATTCTTGACGGTGTAATTGCTGCCGGAAGCCGGCTTCCCTCAAAAAGAGAGCTTGCAAGGCATCACCGGATTAGTCTCAAAACTGTTGAAAATACCTATGAACAGCTTTTGACAGAGGGATATATCTACTCCGAAGAACGCCGTGGCTACTTTGCGTCTGCCCTGAGCACAGACAGCCGCCAGTCCTGCTATCAAAACCATATTCCATTCAGTGCTTACCGCCCTGATGCCGACACCGCGTATTTTGCAGATTTTACCTCCAATCAGGCTGCCATAGAGCTTTTTCCGTATGATACCTGGGCAAAGACAATGCGCGGTGTCCTTTCACAGAGAAACCCTGACATGCTCAAAACGGTTCCCTTCCAGGGCGTATATGCACTGCGGCAGAGTATTGCAAAATATTTATATGGTTTTCGTGGCATGACGGTATCACCAGACCAGATTGTCATAGGCGCCGGAACGGAATACCTTTATGGACGGCTGATACAGCTTTTGGGCCGAAACAGGATTTATGCGCTGGAAAATCCCGGTTACCGTAAGATTGCCAAAATATATCAGGTAAATGACGTCTCATGGAAATACATTGATATTGACGAAAAGGGAATACAGGTAAACCAGCTCTATGAATACGAACCGGATATTGTGCATGTTTCCCCCGCCCATCATTTTCCTACCGGAAGCATTATGCCCATCGGACGGCGCAGGATGCTGCTGGACTGGGCGGAAGACAAACCAGAACGGTATATTATTGAGGATGATTATGACAGTGAATTTCGGTTCAGCCACAGACCCGTTCCAGCCATCCAAAGTCTAAATCACAATCACCGTGTCATTTATCTGAATACTTTTTCAAAGACACTTGCGCCTTCTATCAGAATCAGTTATATGGTTCTGCCAAACAAACTAATGGAACGCTATATCCAGACAATGAATTTTTATTCCTGTACTGTTTCAGCCTTTGAACAGTATGCGCTTGCAGCTTTTATGGATAAAGGATATTTTGAACGACATATCCACAGGATGAAAAAATATTATAGGGCAAAGCGGGACAGTATGATGAAAGTTTTTGAACATTCCCCGCTTTTCCAGTATGCTGTCATTGACGAAAAAGATGCAGGCAGCCATTTTCTCATTCACCTGGACACTCCCCTTAGTGATACAGAACTCAAATGGCTTGCACGGGAACACGGTGTTTGCCTTGACTGCCTCTCGGAATACTGCGAAACCAGAAAGGAACAGCATGCCCACACAATCATTGTCAATTATTCTGACCTTGACGAGGAAAGTTTTGGAAAAGCGCTGGATATCTTGCTGCTTGCGGTAAATGAAAGCGCATAGAAAAAGGCATCTGCAAAAAAGAACCCTTTGGCAAAACGCCAAATGGGTTCTTTTTCTATTTCAATCATTAATCGCCAAAACTGATACCAAGCATCTTCGCTTCCTTGATGATGGTCGAATCCGGATCTACCATCTTGAGCTTGCCGGCAACATCCTCGAGCGGTACTTTTACAACCTCTCTGTTCTGATAGCCTACCATGTATCCGTACTCGCCTTTGAGGATAAGCTTCGCGGCTTCTGCACCGAGTCTGCTTGCAAATACCCTGTCGTAAGGATCTGGGCTTCCGCCCCTCTGCGTGTGTCCAGGAACAGTAACACGCACTTCCATGCCACTCTTTTCCTTTATTTTTTCAGCAATTTCGTAGGAAACGCTTGGATACTTGTACTCTGCCATGTACTTCTTAAATTCTTTTTTGGAAAGCGCCGCTACTTCCTTTGAGACAGCACCCTCGGCAACCGCAAGAATTGTAAATTTGCTGCCTCTCTCGGAGCGCTTCTGAATTGCCTTGATAATCTTGTTGATATCATATGGTATCTCTGGTATCAGGATAATGTCAGCCCCGCCTGCAATACCTGCATTTAATGTAAGGTACCCAACCTTGTGTCCCATTACTTCGACAATAAATACACGTCCGTGTGACGCCGCAGTGGTGTGTATCTGGTCAATGCACTGTGTGGCGATATCAACTGCACTCTGAAATCCGAATGTCATATCTGTTCCCCAGAGGTCATTGTCAATCGTCTTTGGCAGTGTCACAACATTCAATCCCTCCTCGCGCAGAAGATTCGCTGTCTTGTGTGTTCCATTACCGCCAAGGATAACCAGACAGTCAAGGCTGAGCTTGTAATAATTGTGCTTCATTGCCTCAACTTTGTCGAGCCCGTTTTCATCCGGGTCACGCATATTCTTGAATGGCATACGTGAACTTCCAAGAATTGTGCCGCCCTTTGTCAGGATTCCTGAAAAATCTGACGGGGAGAGCATCTTGTACTTGCCGTAAATCAGTCCCTTGTAACCATCAAGGAATCCGAAGAGCTCTACCTCCTTGCCTGCATTAAACAGTCCTTTTGCCACACCGCGCATGGCTGCATTGAGTGCCTGGCAGTCACCGCCGCTTGTTAACATTCCGATTCTTATCATGGGAATCTCCTCCTTTTTCGCATAAAATATCTGCGCATTTTTAATGGTTATTTGCTTTTTGCCATGCTAGAGCGTGTTTGAAAAATCATTCCTGCCATCTATATAACGACACGTACGCGTCGTATCCACCACCTTGCGTGATATTTGAACCAAATTCAGTCACCATAAGGCATTGCCCTCTATGCCTTTGCCCCTACGCCTCCTTCATTTGGCCAGTCATCTGTAAGATGATTGAATCTCCCACAAACTGTGACGCACATCTGGCAGAAAGCATTTTTCAAACACGCTCTAGTCATAGCCTGCCGGAGGCAGGTTATGACTTCCGGGCATTCGCCCTATAGACCCAAGCAATAATGTGTCCTTGTAAACAGCTTACAGGGCATATTATTGCTTGTCTCTGCATGGCTTTCTTAAATAACATTATAATCCTTTTTTCGGATGCGAACAACTTTCTAAGTAAAAAATATATTATTTTTAGTAAAAAAGCACAAATTTTGTGAATGTAACTCCATCTGCCCGCACAGGTACACACATTCTATCAGCTTTACACATTTCTCTTAGATTTCCTAATAATATGTCGCAGCTGGTAATTTATGTAAATTCTCTCACATATTTTCAATACAGTTTCCTGTGAAAATCCCTTTATCCTTTCAACAAACAAGTCAACGACATAATTTGAGTATCTGTTTTCATGTGAGCTAAACTTTCCATCTGCCTCAATTGTATCTTCTATGAACTCAATTAGCGCCTTTGTTTTGTATTCTGCATCGTTTAACTTAAATTGTCTAATATGGTGTTCCAGTATCTCTATATCCTCATCATAATAATTGTATCTCCTGCTTGGAACAAATTCGGCACGCATAATATCATACTGCAGCCTATACGCCAATCCAGAGTAAACGCCCGCCATTCCAAACGGTTGCAAATTGAGCTTATTCAATCCACAGTACCGTTTTCGCAGTTCAGCATATGCTTTGCAAAAAGACTTACATTTTACCCCGATACACTCCAATTGCTTTTCATACCATGCCATATGATGAATCATTTTCTCCTTACGCTGCTTTTCACCAATACGTTTTAAGGATTGATTACAATTTTTACAAGTAATCGCCATGTTCGGAACGCACTCAACCAAATGAGTACTTAACGTTTTTTCAATAGAATGCTCTAACTCTCCTAAATCCGTTCTGTCACCCTTTAAATTTGCAAAACAATACATACAGTGAAACTTACTTGTTTCCAATAACAACTTCTTTAATTTGTCACCTCTTTTTCCACTATATCCATACTCTGTATCCACTAAATATACTGGTTTAAAGTCTGGCATATCCAAAATATAGATATTTTCATCCACGTTTACCACTCCTCAATTTGTCTGATTAGTACTTTTTGAACTTTTGTCAAATTCGTATTTTTCATACGTTCCAATTCATTTTGGTCTGCCTCTTTCCATATACCAGCAACTTTATTATTCAACAGCCTTCTCAAACATGATTCGACCTTTTCTTTTTCATCAGCTGAATTTGTTTGTAAAAAGACACTGTCAAAAATATTGTATACCTGCGATATACTATTAAAGTCTTCCGCATCGAACAGTTCATAAGAATTCTCTGCCAGCAATATTATATTTGCCGCCCTGGCACTAGCAATTAAATCCGCTGAATGTGTCGTGACAACAAAAGAAAAACTACTGTATACCTGCCTTAAATATTGAAATATCCTTCCGCTATTATATGAAAATAGAAATTCATCAATCTCATCTATAATGACAGCTCCGCTTTTCATGGTGCGGCACAAATATTCCATTTCGACGAAAATGCGCATCAATGCCTGATATCCGCTGGATAATGAAGATTCTACATTGTCTAAATATACTTTATAGCCTACTTCCGACTGCCTGATGTCCACCTCGACACCGAGAAACTGACGCATCCGCTTCTTAGTTTCTCCTTCAAACTCAAAATACAAATTTTCTATCGGTGTCGGCACTCCCATGTAATAAAAAGTGTCCTTTAGATTATAATTATCAGCCATTATTCTGTGCTCTGCGATTCTCTCAGAGTACTGTATTCTTGACGCTTCTCCGCTCATTTTGAATACCTGGCTTACACTAAAGTATCTATTTACAGAATCTATCAAATACCATTGAGCAAAGCCCGATTTTGATATTATGCTTTTTAGCAGTTCTGACTTACCACTTGAGTTATTTCCAATAATAATTGTGTTATCATGATACAATTCATGTCTCAATATAACATCTGTCAGCTCATTTATCATACTTTGATAATATGCCATAGATACCTTTCCACCTTTTATTCATATTTGTAATTGAAATTGTTCCGCCAGCTGTCGAAGCTTTAAAAAATGTTTTCTCTAATATTTCTTCACAAATTTCATCTGTTATATCACATCGAATACCCCTCTTCTCGAAAACCACATACAAGCCTTCAAGCAGTGTTGTTTTTAAAAAATACTTTCTTGAAATGTCCAGCGCTGAAATAAATGCTTCTATACTTTTTACATACTGTGTTATTTCCTTGCTGTTGAAAGAAAAGGCTTCTTCCGCAAACCGGTCTATCATATCTTTTGTAGAATTCCGATATCCATCAAGTTTGTACCCATTTTTGGTATTAGTAACATACAGCTTTAACGCTGCCAGACGGTACAACATTTCCACATCCTTTCCCTCATCATTCATTGTTCCCCATAGCGTTCTCCATTTTATATTGCATTTATTAATTTTGTTAATGGCTCGGTTAAATGCACATGGATAAATACCGTTTCTTAATTCCTGATGCGACAGCTGTTTTCCGCCATTATTGAGATTAGCAAATATCTTATGAAGAATTTCATCTTTCTTATTCTGGTCAGAAATCTTAATTTCTACAACCGAAATAGCCCGGTAATCTACTTTTCTTCTTAATTCGATCGGTAAATTCTGATAACTGATATCACATTGTTCTGAACCTACCTGCATACTAAAGCTGGTCTGTACAATGTCATATTTCTTCTCAAGAGCTGCAACAAAATTTCCAGCGGAGTCTACATCAATTTCCTGATAATCAAATACACTCTGTTTCTGATTTTTAAAAAACTTACCAATATAATAAAAATACAGACTCATTACCCTCTGTTGTCCGTCCAGTATTTCCAGCTGTCCCTTTTTATTTCGATACGTATAAATCGGCGGAATCGGCAATTCCCTGATCAATGATGCCGCTAACTCCTCAACCTGCATTTTTCTCCAACGGTATTTCCGTTGATATTCCGGAATGACAAACATGTTCTCATGAACCCCTTCAACCAGTGCCTTAAATCCCATATCTGTTTTGTACTGCTGTACGCTGATACTATTATAAATCTCAAGAATTGACATCCCCATATTATATTTCCTCGCACTCTCCTACCAACATTTGAGCATTTGCTATATCAATATTCTAAATGCTTCCGACAAATATGTCAAATGAGTAATGAAGTAACGCAGACTGAACTTCGTGCAATCAAGCAATGGGAATGCACTTTTCCCTACTCGCCGCGCGATCCGTGTGCCGCTTTGTCGGCACATATCCCTTTGCACAGGTCTGCAATCGAATAGGAAAAAATTTCTCTGATTAGAGAAATTTTCGACCTCTCACACCACCGTGCGTACCGTTCGGTACACGGCGAGTCAATCAACTTAACAAGTAACACACCTTTCGGTGTAGTAATCTAATATGGAGACTAATCCAAATTGGGTTAGTCTCTCTTTTGTAACAGCCATGTTCATAGCTCCACCGCTACAACAGTGTGCGATTCGTGCACCATTGTATGCTGTTGAGTATGCCCATTTTCTATTAATTCCGAGTTTCATCAAGTTTCTTGCTCTGTTTTGTGATGTTTTCCAGTGTTTCCATATACACATGCGAAATCTAAATCGAATGTTCTTATCAAGATTCATGCACAACTTCTTCATACTTCCTATTTTGAAATAGTTAACCCATCCTCTGATAAGTTCGTTTAGTTTCTGCACTTTGTAGGCATTACTTACTCCCCAACTTCGGCATGTAAGTTGTTTCATTCTCGCTTTAAACTTCGCCACTGATTTTGCATGTGGTTTCGCCTTAAACTGGCGCGCTTTGCTATCAAAGTAAAATCCAAATCCAAGATATTTAAGACCACTCGGTCTGTCTACCTTGCCCTTTGTCATATTTACCTTGAGCCCTAGAGCGTGTTTGAAACCTCTGTGAGATCTCCACGCTCTTTCCTCTCATCTATCCGCCACATTTACTCGTACTTCCAGCAACTTGTGGACTTCATCTCTTTTGGCAGACTTATCCGTATTTCCGAGCCTTATATGTGATTCCTGTTCGTCGGACCAAGAGTTTGCTTACAGCTTCCTTCAGATTCCACCTCACGATAGACACCCTTGCTGTTCAGCTATACACTTCCTCGTTGCCTAGGCGTGTTCGGGACTTGCACCCGTTAGAGCGCGCCCATGGCGCACAAACCAAAAAAGGAATATCGTTGTGATATTCCTTTTTACATCAAATGGGTGGAGGTGGATTCGAACCACCGAAGCATAAAGCAGCAGATTTACAGTCTGTCCCCTTTGGCCACTCGGGAATCCACCCGTATGTCAAGGCAAAGCCCTGACAATTATTATTAAATCACAAAATAGTCCAAAAAGCAAGATTTTTTTATGATTCCTTTGCTTCCTCCGCGATGCGGATATGGACGTCACGCAGCTGCTTTTCGTCCACTGTGGCGGGTGCGCCCATCATCACATCCTGCGCGGTCTTGTTCATCGGGAACGGGATAATCTCGCGGATGCTCTCCTCTCCGGCAATCAGCATGACCATGCGGTCTACGCCGGGGGCAATGCCTGCGTGCGGCGGCGCGCCGTAGCAAAATGCATTGTACATTGCGGGGAACTTCGCTTTCACGTCCTCCTCACCCAGACCGACAATCTGGAATGCCTTTACCATGATCTCCGGATCGTGGTTACGGACAGCACCTGACGACAGCTCAACGCCGTTGCATACAAGGTCGTACTGGTATGCGAGTATCTCTAACGGCTCTTTCGTTTCCAACGCTTCTGCGCCTCCCTGCGGCATCGAGAACGGATTGTGGCAGAATTCCAGCTCGCCCGACTCCTCGCCGATTTCATACATCGGGAAATCGACAATCCAGCAAAACTCGTAGCAATCCTTTTTCATATATCCTTCAAATGCATTGGCAATCGTTTTTCTAATTACACCGGATGTCTTCTGCGCTGTCCGCAAATCACCTGTGGATAGTGCGACGAAACTGCCATTTTTTAATTGAAGCGCTTCTATTACAGTTGTTTTCTTTTCCTGTACAAACTTGGAGATGCCGCCGACAAGCTCGCCGTTTTCATCAAGGCGGAACCAGTATGTCTTCTGGCCGCTTACCACCTCGACATCAGCACACATTTTGTCAATCTGCTTTCTTGTTCCTGTAAAATTGTCCGCAACAACAGCTTTAACAGTATTGCCCGCAAATGGCTCAAATCCGCAGTCCGACAGTACCTGTGTCGCATCCTGGACAACGAGGTCTATGCGCAAATCGGGCTTGTCCGAACCATATTTCTCCATTGCTTCCAGATAAGGGATTCTCTTAAATGGCGGCTTGGATGCCTCATGATAAATGCCATACTTTGCAAAAATTGGCGGCAGCACATCCTCCAAAATGGCAAACACATCATCCTGGCTGGCAAATGCCATCTCCATATCCAGCTGGTAAAACTCTCCCGGCGAGCGGTCTGCCCTCGCGTCCTCGTCACGGAAACACGGCGCAATCTGAAAATAGCGGTCAAATCCGGAAGCCATCAGCAGCTGCTTGAACTGCTGCGGCGCCTGCGGCAATGCATAAAATTTCCCAGGATGGTTTCTGGACGGCACAAGGTAGTCACGTGCGCCTTCCGGCGAGGAACATGTCAGAATGGGTGTCGTTATCTCCATAAAGTCATGTCCAATCATCGCAGCGCGCAAGTCTGCGACAATCTTGCTCCGGAGCACAATCTTTGACTTGACAGCAGGATTACGCAAATCCAGGTAACGGTATTTTAACCGAGTGTTCTCATCTGCCTCTTTCGAGTGGTCAATCTGAAACGGCAGTTCATTGTACTGGCACTTTCCCAAAACAGTGACCTTTGAAGGCACTATCTCGATATCACCTGTTTCCATCTTCGGATTTTTGGCGCTGCGCTCGCGCACTGTTCCGATTACTTCAAGCGTCGACTCATTGTTGATGGTGTCAAGCTGTTCCATAATGTCTTCTGTCTCAACGACAATCTGTGTCTTTCCATAGAAATCCCTTAGAACCAAAAAACCTAAATTTTTGCTGACCTTGCGCAAATTATCGAACCATCCGACAAGTTTTACTTCCTCTCCGACATTTTCCATCCGGAGTTGATTACAATTATGTGTACGTCCCTGCATTTTATATTTATCCTTTTCTATCCTTTATTAGCACCTGTAACCATATGTGCCTGTTTGCTGTTTTTAATACTAGCATCATTAAAAAACAGTGTCAAGGATAAAAACATTATTCTCCATTTTCTATTTCATCACTGTTTCACGGACTTTGCAGCAAGTGCAATGTCCCAAGCTGAACAGTTACGTCTCGACTATGGTCTTAAACTACAATATTACTGCCACCGTTTTCAATCTTATCAAATGCTATAATAAAGTTGTAACAGGAGCTTCCTGTATAATTCAAGTATAGGGAATTCCAAGAAAGAAGGTTGAGAAAAAAATACCTCAGAGTAA